>DASTNM010000343.1:0-3806 GCA_035762745.1 Candidatus Polarisedimenticolia bacterium | reverse complement strand
CGGGGTGATGATCGAGACCCCCTCGGCGGCGATCATCGCGGACATCCTGGCACGCGAGTCGGACTTCTTTTCGATCGGCACCAACGACCTGATCCAGTACGCGCTGGCGATCGATCGCGGGAACGAATCGGTCTCCTACCTCTACGAGCCGTTCCACCCCGCGATCCTCGGCCTGATTCGGGGGGTGGCGGAGGCCGCCGCGCGCCTGGGGCGGCGCGTGTCGGTGTGCGGCGAAATGGCCGCGAACCCGCTCTCGGCCGTCATGCTCGTGGGGCTCGGGATCACCGAGCTGAGCATGACGCCGGCGTCCATCCCCGGCGTCAAGCAGATCCTGCGCTCGGTGTCGGTCGCCGAGGCCCGGGCGATCGTGGAGGAGGCGCTGCGACTCGACACGGCGGCCGAGATCGAAGAGACTGTGAGGCGCCGGATCCGGGCCGCGGCGCCGGCCGATCTCGCCGGTCCGATCCAGGGAGGATCCTGATGGTCCGCAGGGTGTCGAAACCGTGGGGCGAGGAGATCATCTTCGCCCATACCGAGCGCTACGCCGGGAAGATCCTCAAGATCCGCGCCGGGGAATCGCTCAGCCTCCAGTACCACGTCCGCAAGGACGAGAGCCTGTACGTCCACGAGGGGCGCCTGCGCCTCATCCGCGAGATCGACGGCCGGGAGGAGGAGTCGATTCTCTCTCCGGGCGAGGCCTTTCATCTGCCCCCGGGGACACGCCACCGGATGGAAGGGATCGTCGACTGCACGCTCGTCGAAGTCAGCACGCCGGAGCTCGACGACGTCGTCCGGCTCAAGGATCGCTACGGCAGGAAGTAGAATCGCCCATCTCCACCTTGACATGAGGGTCGGCCTCTCCTACGATGCCTGAACGTTTCCGGGCGGCCCGGCGGGCGGGGTCTCATGGCCAAATCGAAGGCGGACCTGGCGGACGCGGTCTACAGGATGCACGGCGGCCTGTCGCGCCGTGAGGCGGAGGCCGTCGTCGATCGGATCTTCAAGGGGATCCGCGCCGCGCTGGCGCGCGGCCGGCCGGTGCTCATCAGCGGGTTCGGCTCCTTCAAGGTGAAGGCGCGCCGGGCCCGGGTCGGCCGCAACCCGCGCACCGGAGAGGCGGTGCCGATCCCGGGCGGACGGCGTGCCGTTTTCAGGGCCTCCCGCCTCGTGGTCCGGGGGCTGAACCCGGTCGCCGGGAGGAAGGGACCCCGCGATGTCTGAGGACGTTCCCCGCAAGCTGTTCTACAAGATCGGCGAGGTCTGCCAGCTCACCGACACACAGCCGTACGTCCTGCGCTTCTGGGAGTCGGAGTTCCCGCAGCTCGCACCCAAGAAGAGCCGCTCGGGACAGAGGCTTTACCGGCGCAAGGACATCGACCTGGTGCTCGAGATCAAAAAGCTTCTGTACCAGGAGGGATTCACGATCGCCGGAGCCCGCAAGAAGCTCGGCATGCCCGAGGGACAGGGGTCGCTGGACGACCTGTTCGAGCCGGCCGAGACCCATCCGCCTGCGGATGGCCGTGTCCTGAGCACCGTCGCCGACGATCTGCACGAGATCCTGCGCACCATGGATGAGACCGATCGACGCCTCGGCGTGAAACATGGCGCTCGCAAGCGCTGAAGGCGTGATCGACCGCGGGCGCCTCCTCGCTTTGACCGCCCTGGCGATGATCCTCGCGGGAGCGGCCCCCGCTCCCACTTTCGATCCGACTCAATCCGATCCCCGCGCCATTGCCGTCGCCGACCAGGTGCTGCAGGCACTGGGAGGACAGAAGGCCTGGGACGACACGCGCTTCCTGCGCTTCTCCTTCGTCGTCGAGGAGGCCGGCAAGCAGGTCGCCTCCCGGACCCATCTCTGGGACCGCTGGGGGGGCCGGCTGCGCTACGAGAAGACCGACAAGGACGGCAGCCGGTGCGTGGTTCTGCTCGACATCAACGCCCGGACGGGGAGCGCCTGGCGCGGCGGGGTCAGGCTGGAGCAGGAGGAGGCCCGGCCGCTCCTCGACGAGGCGTACGAGGCCTTCATCAACGACACCTACTGGCTGCTGATGCCGTACAAGATGAAGGATCCCGGCGTGCGGCTGCAGTATGAAGGGGAGGTTTCCCGGGGCGGCGCGACCTACGACCGCGTCATGCTCAGCTTCAAGGGGGTGGGACTCACGCCGGGAGACCGCTACTGGGCGGACGTCAACCGGGTGACCCACCGGATGGAGCGCTGGTCCTATGTCCTCCAGGACCAGCCACCCGGTGCGACCCCGACCGCCTGGGAGTGGAAGGGTTGGGCGCCCTACGGCAGGATCCTTCTGGCGCCCGAGAAGGTCGGTCTCGGCCGCGAGGCGGGATCGCGCATCCTGCACCCGGTCCTGGCGGTGTACGACTCGCTCCCTGACGAATTCTTCAGCCGGCCGGACCCGCTTCCCGAGCCGCTGCCGTCGGCCCCCTCCGGTCCTGCCCGTTAGGACCTCGTCCGGACGACGGTCGCGGACAGGACCCTAATCCCGCCCGATCACGCCGAGCCGCCTCCCCACCTCGGCGAAGATCCCGAGCGCCTCCTCGAGGTCGCGCCGCGTGTGCGTCGCCATGACGATCGTCCGGACGCGCGATTTCTCCTCGGCGACCATGGGGAAGAAGATCCCCTGGGCGAAGACGCCGCGCGCGAACAGCTCGTCCGAGAAGCGCGCCGCCCCGGCGCCCGAGCCGATGATCACGGGAGTGATCGGAGTCACCGAGGTCCCGGTGTTGAAACCGAGCCGCCGCAGCCCCTCCTTGAAGAAGCGGGTGTTCTCCCACAGGCGCCGGTTCAGCTCCGGCTCGCTCTCCATCACCTCGACGGCGGCCGCGCAGGCGGCGATCACCGCCGGCGGATGAGACGAGGAGAAGAGGAACGGGCGCGCCTTGTGGACGTAGAACTCCATGAGGCTCGTGGAGCAGCAGACGTACCCCCCCATCACCCCGAAGGCCTTCGACATCGTGCCGATCTGGATGTCCCAGCGATCCTTGACACCGAAATGATCGACCGTGCCCCGGCCGTTCGTGCCCATCACGCCCGTGGCGTGCGCGTCGTCGACCATCGGGATGGCGTCGAACTCCTGGCATAGGTCGGCGATCGCCCTGAGGTCCGAGACGTCGCCATCCATCGAGAAGACGCCATCGGCGACGACCAGGATCTTGGCCGTCTTCCCGGCGCGCGCCGCTCTCAGGATTTCGCGCAGGTGACCGTAGTCGAGGTGGCGGTAGATCGCCCGGTCGGCCTTGCACAGCCGGCAGCCGTCGATGATGCTGGCGTGGTTCAGCTCGTCGGAGACGATCAGGTCCCCTTCCTGCATGAGGGTGGACACCACACCGACGTTGGCGGTGTAGCCCGACTGGAAGACCAGGGCCGATTCCGTCCCCTTGAACCGGGCCAGCCGCCTCTCGAGATCGAGGTGCAGCGACATGGTCCCGGCGATGCTGCGCACCGCCCCGGGGCCGGCGCCGAACTCCTCCAGGGCCCGGCGGGCGGCCTCGATGACGCGCGGGTGCGTGGTGAGTCCCAGGTAGTTGTTGGAGGAAAGCTGGATGATCTCCCGGCCGTCGATGCGCACGCGCGGTCCCGCGGGACCCTCGAGGACCTTCGGCATGCGGAAGATCCCCCTGGACCTCAGCGACTCGATCTCCGCCTTCAGGAAGGACTGCAGTCTCTGGTTCATGGGACCGGCCTCCGGGAGGGCGCCGCCCTCAGGACTCGGCGATGCGCAGGACCACCTTGCCGCTCTCGCGCCCGATCATTTTTCGGAACGCCTCCTGGTACCGGGAGAGCGGCAGGA
>DASTNM010000342.1:0-3527 GCA_035762745.1 Candidatus Polarisedimenticolia bacterium | reverse complement strand
CCTGGCGCAGCGTCACCGGCTGCCGATCGGGCTGGCACAGATGGTGGCCGACAACCGGCTGACCGTCCAGAAGGCGCTGGCGCAGAAGGCGGCGATCGAGAGCAGGGAGCCGCCGCGCCCGCAGACCTCCGTGTCGCACGGCGTCTGGAACTTCATGGTCTTCAGCATCGGCACCCTGATCCTCGCCGGGCTGGGCGTCCATATCTACGGTGTCTGGGGGGAGTACCTGGCGGAGCGCGGCGCCTCGATCCTGGCTCCGCGCATGGCGTCGGCCGCGCCGCGATTCCAGCCCCCCGCCGCCCCGGCGGTGCAGGTGCCCCAGCCCCCGCCGCCGTTCACGGTGCCGCGCACCGACTCGACCGGCCAGCTGGTGGAGGTGGTCGGCCCCGATCCCAGAAGCGTCCTGATCGTCTTCTGCACGACGGGGCGGCAGTCGGGACAGCGCCAGCCGGTCGAGATCGCACCGACCGTTCCGCCGAGCGCCTCGATGCGTCTCGGCGTCTTCCGCCACGTCGATCAGCCCGGGTTCCCGCTGCGCGCCGTCAGGATCCACCGTGACCCGGACAGCGGCCGCTGGGTCGCCGGCGACGGGCGCACCCCGATCCTCACCGAGACACCTCCCAGCCAGCCGTCCGGCGCGCGCTCCATCCCGGTCGCTCCGGACTCCCCCGCGGCCTCCCAGGGCCCCGGCGGCGCCTGACCGAGCATCGACAGTCGAGCGCCGGACGAGTCGCCTCAGGCGCCCGGAAACCTTGACTTATCAAGCATCTCTGCTATAGTGGCGCCGTTTCCACGAGCGCCATCCCGAGGGCGGGGATGCCAGGAGGAGCGATCGGTGCGCAGCGATTGCTCCTTCGCTTTTTCCGGAGCAACTCCGAAGGCTCACGAGGCTCTATGACCCCGAGACGTGTCCTGATCATGGGTGCGGCCGGCAGGGACTTCCACAACTTCAATCTCTGCTTCCGCGACAATGAGGAGTACGAGGTGGTCGGCTTCACCGCCACCCAGATCCCGAACATCACCGACCGGCGCTACCCGGCCGCCCTGGCCGGAGGGCGCTATCGGGAAGGGATCACGATCTACGAGGAGGACCAGCTCGCCGATCTCATCCCGCGCCTCGGCGTCGACCTCGTGGTGTTCGCCTACTCGGACGTTTCGCACCAGCACGTCATGCACAAGGGATCGATCGTCATCGCCGCCGGGGCCGACTTCGCGCTGCTCGGGTTCAACGCCACCTCCCTGAAATCGAAGCGGCCGGTGGTCTCGGTCTGCGCCGTGCGCACCGGGGCGGGGAAGAGCCAGACGACCCGCCGGGTGTGCATGAAGCTCAAGGAGCGCGGGAGGAAGGTGGTGGCGATCAGGCACCCGATGCCTTACGGCGACCTGGTCAAGCAGCGTGTGCAGCGTTTCGCCACCTTCGAGGACCTCGACCGCTTCGACTGCACCATCGAGGAGCGTGAGGAGTACGAACCCCACATCAAGAACGACATCGTGGTGTACGCCGGGGTCGATTACGGGGCCATCCTGGCCGAGGCGGAGAAGGAGGCCGACGTCATCGTCTGGGACGGCGGCAACAACGACCTGCCGTTCTACAAGCCCGACGTCGAGATCGTCGTGATCGACCCGCACCGGCCCGGCCACGAGCTGAAGTACCACCCGGGCGAAGCCAACCTGCGGCGTGCCTCCTGCATCATCATCAACAAGATCGACACCGCCGACAAGAAGGGGATCGAGACGGTCAAGGAGAACATCGCCGCCCTCAACCCGAAGGCGCTCGTGATCGAGGCCGCCTCACCGGTCACCGTGGAGGACCCGGCGGCGATCCGAGGCAAGCGCGTGCTGGTGGTGGAGGACGGGCCGACCCTGACGCACGGTGAGATGCGTTACGGGGCCGGCGTCATCGCCGCGCAGCGCTTCGGTGCCGCCTCGCTCGTCGACCCGCGGCCCTACGCCGTCGGATCGATCGCCCGCACCTTCGAGAAGTATCCCGGGATCGGCACCCTGCTGCCGGCGGTCGGCTATGGCGAGACGCAGATGCAGGAGCTGAAGCAGACGATCGATCGCGTCGACTGCGACCTCGTGCTGATCGCGACGCCCATCGACCTGCGCCGCACGATACATTTCGACCGCAAGGCGCTGCGCGTCTCGTACGAGCTGCAGGAGATCGGCAAGCCCGATCTCGACGATGTGCTGGCGAGACTCCCCTGATGCCGAGGAAGCGCCTGGCGGTCGTCGCCTTCGGCGGCAACGCCCTCATCAGGAAGGACCAGGAGGGCAGCCAGTGGGAGCAGATCGGGAACGCCCAGGAGACGGCGCGTGCCCTCCTGCCGGTCATCCGGGACGGCTACGACCTGGTGATCGTGCACGGGAACGGTCCCCAGGTCGGAAACATCCTGATCCAGGTGGAGGAGGCGGTCACCAAGGTGCCGCCCCTGTCTCTCGACGTCTGCGTCGCCGCCTCCGAGGGCAGCATCGGCTACATGCTGGAGGTGGCGCTGCTCAACGAGCTCGGGCGGCAGCGGCTGAAGGGTCGAGGTGTGGTGACGATCGTCACGGAGGTCGTGGTGGATCAGAAGGATCCCGGGTTCCGCCGGCCGACCAAGCCGATCGGTCCCTTCTACACCCGATTTCGCTCCGAGTTCCTGATCCACAAGCAGGGCTGGACGATGGTGGAGGACGCCGGCCGCGGCTGGCGCAAAGTCGTCCCGTCGCCGCGCCCGCTCGAGGTGGTGCAGATGCCGGCGATCCGCGAGGCGGTCAAGGCGGGTCACGTGGTGATCGCCGGCGGGGGAGGCGGCATCCCGGTCTACCGGACGAAGCAGGGCGATCTGAAGGGGGTCGAGGCGGTGATCGACAAGGACTACACCGCCGGGCTGATCGCCGGCGGGCTCGAGGCCGACCTGTTCGTGATCCTGACCGGCGTGGACCAGGTGTCGCTCAACTACGGCCGCCCCGACCAGAAGGCGATCCGCCGCATGGACCTGGCGACGGCCCGCGCTCATCAGGCGGAGGGGCAGTTTCCGGAGGGGAGCATGGGCCCGAAGGTCCGCGCCGCCGTCGACTTCGTCCAGGCCACGGGCCGCGAGGTGCTGATCACCTCGGCCAGGCGACTCACCGAGGCGGTGCGGGGTCGATCCGGAACCCGCATCGTCGCCGCGGCTCCGGAGGGACGGGCTGCCCGCAGGCGCACCGCCTGAGCGGAGGATCACTTCGATGAAGAGCACCGATCTCATCTCGATCCACGACCTGCCTCGCCAGGAGATCCTCGAGATCCTCGACCTGGCGGCGCGGCTCAAGGCACAGCCGGAGGCCTACCACGAGTCGCTGGCGAACCGGACGCTGGCGATGATCTTCGAGAAGCCCTCCCTGCGCACGCGCGTCAGCTTCGAGGCCGGCATGACCCAGCTCGGCGGGCACGCTATCTACCTCGGCCCATCGGACATCTCGATGGGCAAGCGCGAGAGCGTCCACGACATCGCACGCACCCTCAGTGGCATGGCCGACGGGATCATGGCCCGCACCTTCTC
>DASTNM010000341.1:0-5734 GCA_035762745.1 Candidatus Polarisedimenticolia bacterium | reverse complement strand
CCAGCTGCTATCACCAGAAGGGCTACTATTGCGGCCTCAAGGGCCCCTATTGCCACACGGGTGTCTGTCTCTGATCCGCCCGCGGAGGGTGCTGCTCTCCGCAGTCCGGCAGCTGACGCGGCACGGCGGCGAGATACTCCGGCCATTCGAATCGGCCTTTGCTCCTGTTCCATCGCACAACGCAGCTCAGGAGCGGTCCATGTGGCACTGCGCCGTGTGGTCATAGACGACGCGAGGGTGTGCCGCAGATCCCAGGCCCTGCCTGTCTTCGAGATTAGAGCGACGAAGTTCCCCTGAAAAGTCCGTGGGGATCTCGCCGTATTCCCCGGCGATCAGGATGTCGCACCTGCCGTCCCCGGCGAAGTCGCCGCGAAGGGCCGGGACCGCCCCGGCCTTCGCCGCCTCATCATCCTTGCGGGCCTAACTGGGCCCGGCCAGGCGATTGTACTTGCGCAAGACGCTCTTCAAGCTGTCGTGGGGAAGCTCGATGGCTTTGTGGCTATCCGCGCCGGTCATGGTTTGGGCGGCGACCATGGCATTGACGATGGACTCCTCGGTGGCCTGGACCGTCGCGTCGAAGAGGGGGTTCATCTGGTCGTTCGGCACCATCTTCAAGCTGATCGTTCCCTTGTCGGTCGCGGCGCCGGAATTGGCCGTGGAGAACGCAATGAAGATATCCCCCGAGCCGTTGCCCGACGTGCTGCCCGTCCGAGCGAGCCCCATGGTGGCGCGGCGCGCCAGTCGCTTCAGTTGATGGGGCAGCAGAGGCGCGTCGGTCGCGATCACGATGATGATCGAGCCTTCGTCACCGTAGGCGGGGTGCTCGGGGATCTCGCGGCCCACAGGCACGCCTGCGATCGTCAATTGATCGCGCCGGCCGCAGTTGCATTGCACCAGCACGCCCACGGTGTAGCCGCCGGATTTCGCGACCAGCTCCCGGGACGCCGTTCCCGTCCCGCCTTTGAACTCATAGCAGATCATCCCCGTCCCACCGCCGACGTTCCCTTCGCTGACGGCTCCGGACCTGGCGCTATCCAACGCCTCCTTCACGTGCTCGGGTTTCACGTGGAATCCATTGATGTCGTTCAGAAAGCCATCCCACGTTTCGGCAACCACAGGCAGCGACCACCAGTAGCCCGTCGCGCCCGCCGCGCCGTGCCCGACGCGCCAGTCGATCACAGCGTCACGCACGACGCCCACACTGTGCGTGTTGGTGATCATCACTGGGCCTTCGAGAAACCCCGACTCTTCCACCCAGGTCGTGCCCGTCATCTCGCCGTTGCCGTTCTGGGAGAACCATCCCGCAAAGACCGGGTCGTTGGGCGATGCCTTGCCGCGCGGCAGGATGGCCGTGACTCCCGTCCGCACCGGGCCCTGGCCCGGCACCAGCTTGCCGCTACCCGAGACGAGCGTGGTGAAGCCGACTTCAACCCCGCGGACGTCCGTAATGGCGTTCGCCGGCCCGGGCGTGCCCTGAAAGGGAACTCCGAGGTCACGTGCGCGGGGGCGCGTTTGCGCGGTCACTACGCCCGCGGCATAGAGGAGAAGAACAGACGTCATGACAGGAAACAGAAATCGTCGGTGCATGGTGTGACTCCTTGAGGTCGGGCAAATCCCCGCGGGCATTCTAGCGTGAACAGGGCAGAGGCCCGGCGCACTGAGCCTGGTCGCCGTCGCTTTCGTGAAGCGCCGGCGCGATGAGAAGGTGTCGAGGCGTCTCGAGGCCGACGCGGGCGGGCTCCGCGGCCGTCGAAGAGTCCGGGGCGGCTATCGCCTGCCGAAAAGAGTTCCCAGGAGATCCATCAGCAGCGAGGAGTCCTCGCCTTCCGGTAGGGTGAAGCCGGACCCGCCTGCTCCCCCCGCCTTCCGGTCGATACGCGAAGGCATCTTCGCCATCTGCAGCCGGCGCTCGGCCCGCTCGGTCTCCTGCCGCTCGAGCGCCGCCGCCTCCCGCTGGCCGCCGCGCCGGATCCACTGCAGGAGGGCATAGAGCTCCCCTTCGTCGAACCAGATCCCGTGCTCGTGGCAGGAGTCGATGATCACGCCGCTCCACTTGGCGTAGTTGCGACGGGCCATCATCTGGTGACACTGCGGGCAGTACCGGTAGAGAGGCCCGCGCTGCGCGGCAGAGCGCGCCTGGGCCGGCCGCTCGGCTTCGCCCGGCAGGCCGGCGGGTGTCGGGCCCTGCGCCTGCACCCGCTCTGTGAGGAGCTTGAAGGTCTCGCATCCCACCCAGAGGCCCCCGCAGGTCCGGCACTCGGTGATCGCGGCCGGCGGCTGGCCGAGGGTGCGGCTGTCGAGGCGGTGCTCCGCGCCGCAGGCCGGGCAGGGGTAGTCCGTCGGGGTGCCGCTCTTTCCCTCCACCGCGATCCGGGTGCCGCAGTTGTGGCAGAACCGCGCGCTGGAGGTGATCCGGGCCATGCAGGAGGGACAGATCGTATCGAGGTCCCGCTCGTGGACGGTGAAGTCGGCGCCGCAGAAGCCGCAGGCGGCCTCATCGGCCGTCCGCGGTCCTCCGCACGAGGAGCAACGGACCACCGCCGCGTCCTTCGCCAGCACCTGGGGGACCCGCAGGACCTCGCCGCAGGCGCAATGAAACTTGCCGTCGACTGGAAGATCTCCCGAGTCGGTCTGCCTCTTGCAGGAGGGACACTGGACGATCACGCGCATGCGGGGTTTCCTCGGTGCGGCGCCGGTTCTGGCGGCGCGCTCAGCCGGCCAGGTAGGCGTCGAGGACGGCGCGCTTGACCCGCCAGGCCCCGCCGATCTTCTTGGCGTTGAGCTCGCCCGTCTCGAGAAGGCGCACGACCTCGGCTTCCTGCAGCTTCAGGATCTCGCCCACCTGCGCGGGGGTCAGCAGCTCCGCTCCGGCGGCGGCGCCGCTCGCGGCCCCGCCGGCGCCCGCGGGCGGCACCACGGCGCGGCCGCCCCCGCCCAGCAGATCGCCGCCCTGCTGCTGCATCATCTGCTGCGCCAGGGCGAAGCCGACGGCCATTTCGCTGGCGAGACCCCCGGGGCCGCCGGCGCCGGTGGCCATTCCCTGCCCCATCTGGTACTTGACGTAGTCGTTCAGGTTGCCGATCGCCGCCATGCTCGAGCGCTTGTCGATCGCCGCCTCGACCTCGGGCGGGACGGAGATGTTCTCGATGACGAAGCTCGTGATCTCGATCCCGTACTTCGTCCTCGTCACCGGGTTGATGAGGGGCAGAAGCGCGGCGCCCAGCTCGGAGTACCGCTTCGCGGCGTGCAGCACCGGGACGTTCGACGTGGCCAGGGCCTGGCTGAAGACGCTCACGATGCGCGAGCGCATGGTCTCCTCGAACTCGCCCAGATGGAAGTCCTGATCCGACCCGGCCACCTCGCGCAGGAAGACTTTGGGATCGACGATCTTGAAGTCGTAAATGCCGAACGCCCGGGCGCGCACGATCCCCAGCTCGTCGTCGTGCGTCATGATCGGGTTCGACGTCCCCCACTTGTTCCCCGCGAACAGCCGGGTGCTGACGAAATAGACGTCCACCTTGAACGGCGACTCGAAGCCGTACTTCCAGGACTTGAGGCGGGTCAGGATCGGGAGGTTGTCGGTCGTCAGGCTGTGCCTGCCCGGACGGAAGGTGTCGGCGAACTCACCCACGTAGACGAGCTGCGCGACCTGCGATTCCCTCACGATGAGCTGCGCGCCCCTCTTGATCGCCTTGTCCTCGTCAGGGAACCGAAACGCCAGGGTGTCCCGCGTGTCGTCGGTCCATTCGATAATCTCCAGCAGCTCGCCGCGGATGAAATCCAGAATCCCCATCGTCCCCTTCTCCTCTTCAGTCGAGTTCCGACGGGAGGTCAGCTCCTCCCAACGACAGATTTGCTCCACGAATAAGGTTGTGTCTGATGATGCGGCGGTCAAGCATCGGGGAGAGCCGCCCGCCCGTCGACCTGCCCCAGGCTATCGATGGTCGCGACGTCTTTCGTGGCCGCCCTCGGCAGGTGGGGATGGTTCGGTGCTCACCCCCATCTCTTGCACATGGAAACCCTCTGTTAACACTAAATACAATTTTTTTACCATAAAATCCTTGCTTTTAAGACTAAGTAATGCGATCTTGACCGCTAAATGGCGTCCGAAGGTGGCCGGCGCGGGATGGCCCCGTAGCCCGTCTGGGCGCACCAAGGAGATCCATGGACACGCCGCTGCGCTCCTTCCTGGAAATTCCCTACGAACAGCTCGAGGAGCTGAACCTCCAGGCCAAGGCCGAGCGCGTGGCCGGGAAGAACCCGGGCCAGATCCGCGAGGCCCGGATGAAGTACCTCACCGATGAGAAGCGCATCAAGGCGGTGACCGTCTGCTTCACCGACCTCGAGGGACGCTTCCACATGCTCGACTACGACAAGAAGTTCCTGCTCAAGTCGGCCGACAACCTGACATTCGACGGCTCGTCAATCCGCGGCTTCTCCCGTCAGGCCGAGTCCGACCTGCGCCTGGGGATCGACTGGCCGGCGTTCTACATGCTGCCCGCCGATGTGTTCGGCCCGGGGAAGGTGCTCGTGTTCGGGGATGTCTGCGACCAGGACGGCACACACTACATGGCGGACATGCGCGCCCGGCTGAAGGCGTTCGCCGCCGACCTGCGGAAGAACGACATGGTTGCAAACGTCGCGAACGAGATCGAGGGCTTCCTCTTCAAGGGGCGCGACGCCGAGCGGCGATACTTCGAGACCGGCCAGTTCGAGTACGTCTCGACCGGCGGCTACTACCACTCGCTGCCCGGCGACACGTTGCGCAAATTCATCGACGCCTGCGCCGAGGTGCAGCGGGCGCTCGGGTTCGCCAACGAGAAGGACCACCCCGAGGTGGCCCCGTCGCAGTTCGAGATGAACTACGCCTACTCCGAGGCCACCGTCGGCGCCGACCAGGTGCAGCTCTACAAGCTCATCGCCCGCCAGGTCGCGGCGCAGATGGACCTCACCGCGTGCTTCCTGCCCAAGCCGGTCGCCAACGTGAACGGCAACGGCTGTCACACCAACATGTCGATCGCGAAGAACGGGAAGAACATCTTCTACGACAAGAAAGGGAAGGACGGGCTGAGCGCCTTCGCCTGGAGCTTCCTCAATAGAATCCTGGCGAACGGCAACGACATCTGCCTGATCCTGAACTCCAGCGTGAACTCGTACCGCCGGCTCGACCCGCACTTCGAGGCCCCCAACCAGATCAAGGTCTCGGCCTCGGACCGAGGCTCGATGATCCGTATCCCGATCGGCAATGAGCGCACCGCCCGCATCGAGGTGCGCTCCATCGCCCCCGACGTGAACCCGTACCTCGCCATCTACACCCTGTTCCGCACCGGTCTTGAGGGGCCGGAAACCAACGACGAGAACGACGCCAAGCGCCCGCGCACGCGCTTCCTGCCCGACAACATCCACGATGCCATCCGCCTGTTCAAGACCAGCAAATTCGCGGAGGAGCTCCTGGGCACGCAGGTGCACGAGAAGTACACAGAGTTGAAGCTCGCCTCGGCGGATCGCTGTGCCAAGGCCCTCGGCGCCATCGTCAAGCGCAGCGAGATCCAGTTCCACCACGAGGTCACGAACCAGTATCTCTGGGGCCAGTTCTAGGGCGGTGGGGAATCCGACGCGCGCTCGAGGGGGCGCGCGGCACCGGGCGCAGCGCCGGCTAGGTGTGCGTCCCCGGCGCCTCGTGTCCGGTGCGCTCGACGTACTCGACGTAGGAGCCGGGATAGACGTGCGGCTG
>DASTNM010000340.1:0-2545 GCA_035762745.1 Candidatus Polarisedimenticolia bacterium | reverse complement strand
AGGTGATCGCCGAGCTGATGGCCGACCACTGGCAGTTCAAGGTCCTCACCTGGTGGACGGTCCTGTCGATCCTGGCCCTGTTCGGCGCCTACAACATGACCAACCTCGTGGTGATGGGAATCGCGGTGAAGCTCCGGGGCGAGGCTCTCCTGCCGCCGCTTCTGCAGTACCTGCGCTTCATCCCTTCGCTGGAGGTTTTCACGATACCGCTCTGCCTGGGACTGGCGCTCCTCTACGCCGGCTCGGGAATCTGGGGCTTCGTGCCGCTCGCCGCCACCATCCTGCTCGCCAGCGGCCTCCTGAAGAAGCTGAACCGGGCGCGCACCGAGCTGAGCGACGCGATCGAGCAGCTGCAGAACCGCTCGCGCGAGCTCCGGATCCTGAACACCATCGGCCAGGAGATCACCAAGAGCCTCGACCCCGAGAAGGTCTTCAAGCAGGTGAGCAGCCACGTGCGCCGGATTCTCGACGCGCCGTTTCTCTTCCTGTCGCTCTACCACCGGGCGCCGCACGAGACGTACATCGAGTACGTGGCGCGCGACGGCGAGGTGCAGCCCCGCCCGGAGCGCCACCTCGGCCAGGGGTTCACCTCCTGGATGCTCGACGAGCCGCGGACGCTCGTCGTGGGGGACATCGGCCTCGATCGCGAATCGCTCCCCTGCACGCCGGTGATTCTCGATTCCTCGGTGCGCTCGATCCTGGCGTCGCCGCTCACCGTCAACAAGGAGACGATCGGGGTGCTGTGCGTCGAGAGCCCCCGGCCCGTGGCCTACGGGGTCGACCAGGCCTCGGTCTTCACGACGATCGCCCAGCAGGCTGCGGTCGCCATCGAGAACGCGCGCAACTTCCAGATGGCGACCGTCGACCAGCTCACGCAGCTCTACCTGCGCGACTTCTTCTTCCGCAAGCTCTCCGAGGAGCAGGTGCGGGCCCGGCGGTACGGCAGCACCTTCGCCGTGCTGATGCTCGACCTCGACTCCTTCAAGGAGATCAACGACCGGATGGGGCACCTGGCCGGCGATCGATTCCTGCAGCGCGTGGGCGAGGTGATCAAGGAGACGATGCGCGCCGCCGATGTCCCCTGCCGCTACGGCGGAGAGGAGTTCTGCGTCCTGCTGCCCGAGACCGACCTGGAGGGGGCGACGACCATCGCCGAGAGGATCCGCGCCCGGGTCTCACGCCTCGAGGTGCGGGTCACCGACGGCATCATCCACACCACGATCAGCGCCGGGATCGCCTGCTACCCCGCCGACTACCCCGGGAGCGTCAAGGGGCTCCTGGAGAAGGCCGACCAGGCGCTCTACGCCGCCAAGCAGGCGGGCCGCGACCGGGTGCTCACCGCCTCGCAGCGATCCGATCGCGAGCGCGCGCCGCGCTGAGGGGCGCCGCGGGCTGCGGCCGCACGCCCCGTGGGCGCGGCCGCGACGATTCCCCGGACAGGCTCCTACCGCCGGCGTGGCCCCTTGCCGAGGCCGAGAAACGCCGGCAGCGGCTGGCCGACCCGCTCCTCGAGGCGCCGGGTGAGCGATGGGATCGAGCCGGTCGCGGTGTCGAGGAGGACCTTCTCGACGCGGTGCATCGGGAAGAAGATCGTCGTCAGAGAGGAGGGATCGCCGCGCTCGCCGCATTGCCGAAGGCAGTCGTCGAACGACTCGAGGTCGACCCCCTGCAGGACGATCCCGGTCCCCTCCAGCGAGCGGATGACCCCCCAGAAGCGCTCGCGCGGATTTTGCAGATAGGCGATGACCGCCATCGGCGGGCGCAGGAACGGAACGATCATCGGCCGTCCGGCATGCGGCCGACCCCCCGCGGATCGGGCGTGAGGCGCGCCTCGGTCTTCGCCGTCACCTCGTCGACGCTGCTCTCCGGCGCGATCTCACGCAGCACCAGTCCCTCGTCCGTCACGTCGATCACGGCCAGATCCGTGATGATCCGGTCGACGACGGCCACCCCCGTGAGCGGCAGCCGGCAGGCCCTCAGGATCTTCGGCTCCCCCTCCCTGGTGGTGTGCGTCATCATGATGATCACCCGGCGGGCCCCGGCCACCAGGTCCATGGCGCCGCCCATCCCCTTGACCATCTTGCCGGGGACCATCCAGTTGGCGAGGTTGCCGTTCTCGTCGACCTCCAGGCCGCCCAGGATGGTCAGATCGATGTGACCGCCGCGGATCATGGCGAACGAGTCGGCGCTGCTGAAGTAGGCGCACCCCGGCGTCTCGGTGATCGTCTGCTTGCCGGCGTTGATCAGATCGGGATCCTCGCCGCCTCTCTCCGGGAACGGGCCGACCCCCAGCATGCCGTTCTCCGAGTGCAGGACGATCGAGACGCCCTTCGGCAGGTAGTTCGCCGCGAGCGTCGGCATGCCGATGCCGAGGTTCACGTAGTAGCCGTCCTTCATCTCCCGCGCCGCGCGCCGCGCGATCCGCTCACGCACCGGGTCCACTTCGACCCCGGCTCCGCTCAGCGTGCGCTTCTCGATGCGCTTCTCGTACGGGCCGCCCTGGAAGACGCGCTGCACGAAGATGCCCGGCGTCGTCACCGAGTCG
>DASTNM010000339.1:0-2076 GCA_035762745.1 Candidatus Polarisedimenticolia bacterium | reverse complement strand
TATGCGCGGGAGGCGCGCGTGGCCGGCATCGTTGGATCCGCCGAGAGCGTCACGTCCGTCGTCCGCGGCCGGAGCGGCGACTTCGACGTAGTGCTGTGGGCCGCCGACGGCGCCATTCAGCACCGTTGCTCCTGCCCCTCCTGGAGAAATCCGTGCAAGCACGAGGTCGCCGCGGCGGTGGTGCTGCGTCAGCGCCTGGCGGCGCCGCGGGCGGACCTGGGATCGCGCGAAACGGCCGCTCCCGACGCTGCCCGACACCGGGCGATCCAGGAGCGCGTGACCGCCGCTCGAGGCGAGCGTCTTCTTGTCCGGCCTGACTCGCCCCCCTTCCTGCGGGTGGAAAGCCCCTCGGGGTTCGCCTACCGGGTGCACATGAGGGGCGGGCCGGACGGCCCCCACTCCTGCGACTGCCCGGATTTCGAGGCGAACCGCCTGCACACCTGCAAGCACGTCGAGCGCGTCCGCCGCTTCATGCACTCCGCGCCGGCCCGGCTGGCGCCCGCCTTCCGGCGGGAGTCTCGGCGGCCCCGCATCTATCTGCACTTCGGCGAGGTGGTCGAGCCTCGGCTCTTCGGCGCCCCCTCGGGCCGCGGCGCAGAGGCCGCACGCGCGGCCTTCGACCCCGCCGGCATCCCCGTCCGTCCCCTGGCGCGGGGCGAAGCCGAGCTGCGCCTCTGGCTCGCCCAGTTCGGCCACCTGGTCGAGCCGGAGGCGCTCGCCTGGCTGGACTCTCGCCTGCGCCGGCAGCCCGTCCTGCCGGATGGGAAGCTCGCCCGCCTCCTCCCTCCCCTGGGGCTCGCGCCCTACCCGTACCAATGGACGGGGGCCGAGTTCCTGGCGCGCGCCGGCCGGGCGCTCCTGGCGGACGAGATGGGACTCGGCAAGACGGTGCAGGCGATCCTGGCCGCCGCCGCGCTCCGGCGGGCCGTGCCGCCGGCCGGGAGCGTCACGATCGTCTGCCCGGCGAGTCTGCGCGGCGGCTGGCAGGATGAGATCCGGCGCTGGCTCGGCGAGGAAGCCACCCTGCTCGACGGTCCGTCCCCGGCGCGCGCCCGGATGATCGTCTCGCGCCCCCGCTGGCTGGTCACCCATTACGAGCAGGTCCTGCGCGATCACGCGCGTCACCGCGAACACCCGCCGGACCTGCTCATCGTGGACGAGGCGCAGCGCGCCAAGGGACTTCGCACCCGCACCGCCCGCGTCCTCAAGGCCATCGACGCGCCCTACGTCTTCGCCCTGACCGGCACGCCCCTCGAGAACCGCCTCGAGGAGGCGTACGCCATCGCGCAGCTCATCGACCAGCGTCTGCTCCCGCCGCTCTGGCAGATCGACCGGGACCACTTCGTGCGCGACGCGAAAGGGCGCAGAGTCGTCTTCTACCGCGGTCTCGATGCCCTGCGCTCGAGGCTGGCCCCCGCCTTCCTGCGTCGCCGCAAGGAGGACGTGCTCCCCGACCTGCCCGGCCGGCTGCGCTCGACCGTCTTGGTGAAGATGCACCCGGCGGTGGAGACGACCTACCGGGACGTCCTGGCGCAGGTGGCGCGCATCGCATCGAAGAAGGTCATCCTGCCCGCCGACCTGGATCGGATGATGCGCCTGCTGGTGATCGCGCGGCGTTGCTGCAACGGCCCACACATGCTGGGCGTGGACACCGACGACCGCCAGGTCCCCAAGCTCCAGGAGCTGCGCGAGCACCTGCGCGACCTGTGCCTGGGCGAGGGGCGGAAGGCCGTCGTCTTCTCCGAGTGGACCGACATGACGGACCGCGTGGAAGCCCTGTGCGTCCGCCTGCGGCTGCCGGCGTACCACCTGCACGGAGGCGTCCCCGTCCGGCGCCGGCCGGCCCTCATTCGCGCCTTCGCCGCCGAGCGCGGCCCGGCGGTGTTCGTCAGCACCGACGCCGGCGGCCTCGGGCTGAACCTGCAGGCGGCCGACGTGGTGATCAACCTCGATCTCCCGTGGAACCCGGCGCGCCTGGAGCAACGCATCGCGCGGGTCCATCGCATCGGCTCGAAGCGGCCGGTCCAGGAGGTGCTGCTGGTGACGAAGGCCAGCATCGAGGAGCGCATCCTGAGC
>DASTNM010000338.1:0-3341 GCA_035762745.1 Candidatus Polarisedimenticolia bacterium | reverse complement strand
CCGGCGGAACCGCGTGGATCCTGGGCGCCGTCGCCGCTCTTCTGCTGTTCGCCTCGGTCCTGGTGCATGAGCTGTCGCATGCCTTGCTGGCGCAGCGGGCCGGGATCGCGGTGCCGCGCATCCGCCTCTTCCTCTTCGGCGGGGTGTCGGAGATGGAAGCCGAGCCGCGCGAGCCGCGCGTCGAATTGCGCGTCGCGGCCGCGGGGCCGCTCACCAGCCTCGCCCTCGCGGCCCTCTTCTGGCTCGCGGCGCGTCTTCCGGTGTGGGACGCGGTGCCGGGCGGAACCGCCGTCGTGACCTATCTCGCGACGATCAACCTGGCGCTCGGGATCTTCAACCTGCTGCCCGGCTTCCCGCTCGACGGCGGGCGGATCCTGCGCGCCTGGCTCTGGTCGCGTCACGGCGACGTGCTTGCGGCGACGCGCACCGCCGGGCGGGTCGGATCGTTCCTCGGCTATGGGCTGATGGGCTTCGGCTTTATCAGGCTCTTCGGCGACCACATGCTCGACGGCATCTGGATGATCCTGATCGGCATGTTCCTGAACCAGGCGGCGGGGATGAGCTACAAGACGCTGCTCCTCAAGAATCTTCTCGCCGGGGTGCGCGTGCGGCAGCTGATGTCGCAGCCCGTCGTCAGCGTCCCGGAGCATGCAAGCCTCGAGGAGCTGGTCGGCGACTACTTCTACCGCCACCCGCACGGCAGCCTCCCGGTGGCGAATGACGACCGGCTGGTCGGGATGGTCTCCGTCGAGCAGCTCAAGGGGGTGCCGCGCGACGAGTGGATCAGGACCCCGGTGCGGAGCGTCATGACCCCCGTGTCGGCGATCCATCCACTGGGACCGGATGAGGACTGCGTCTCCGTCCTGGAGCGGATGATGCGCGAGGGTGTCGGGCGGCTGCCCGTGGTCGTCGAGGGGCGGATCGTCGGCATCCTGAGCCGGCGTGACGTGATGCAGCTCTTCAAGATCCGCTCCGATCTCGCCGCCTGATGCCTCCGCTGCGCGCCTCACGCCTGGCCCTGACCCTCGGAATCCTGCTGGTCGTCCTGATCCTGGCGGCCGCCGTCTGCGCCAGCCTCGGCAGCAGCGGCTACACGCTTCTGGATCTGGGGCGCCCGCCCGGCGATGCCGCCGCCATGATCCTTCACGTGCGCCTGCCGCGTATCCTGCTGGCGGCGATCGCCGGGGCGGCCCTCGGCGCCGCCGGTGCCGCCTTCCAGGCGGTTCTGCGCAACCCGCTCGCAGACCCGTACATTCTCGGGATCTCGGGCGGCGCGGCCCTCGCCGCCTTCGTCGCCACCGCAGCCGGCCTGCCGGCGCTGCTGCCGCTCCTGCCGGTGCGCGAGGCGGCGGCCTTTCTCGGGGCCGCCGCCACCGTGGCCCTCCTCTTCGTCCTGTCGAGCGTGCGCGGACGTCTTGCCTCCTACCCGATGCTGCTGATCGGGGTGGTCACGAACACGATCTACCTGTCGCTGATCCTGCTGATCCAGACGGTGGTCGATTTCACCCGCCTGCACGGGGTGCGACTCTGGATGGTCGGCAATGTGCCGCTCGAGGGATACGACGTGGTCGCCCTCCTGGCGGCCATCCTGGTCGTCGGGGTGGCGGGGCTTTGTGTCCTCGGCCGGGACCTCAACGTGTTGAGCGCCGGTGAGGACACCGCCCGGTCGCTCGGGCTGCGCGTCGAGCGGACGCGCGTCGTGGCGGTCCTCCTGGCCTCGCTCATCACCGCCGCCGTCGTCTCCGTCACCGGGCCGATCGGCTTCGTCGGCCTGATCGTGCCGCACGCGGCGCGGCTGCTTCTTGGTCCGGACCACCGACTGCTGCTGCCCGCCTCCGCCCTCCTGGGCGCGCTCTTCCTGATGGTGGCCGACACCGCGGCGCGCACCCTCCTGGCGCCGACGGAGCTGCCGGTCGGGGTGATCACCGCCCTGTGCGGTGGGCCGATCTTCTTGTGGCTCTACCGGCTGCAGCGGGGGGCGACCTACTTTGACTGAGCGCGACACGACGGCCGGCGGAGAGATCCTCGTGGCGCGCGCCCTGCGCTTCGGGCACCCCGGCACCGACCTCCTGTTCGACGGACTGACGATGCGGATCGCCGCCGGGGAGTTCCTCGGGATCATCGGCCCGAACGGCTCCGGGAAGACGACTCTCCTGCGTCTCCTGTGCGGGATCCTGGCGCCCGACGGAGGGGAGGTGATCCTGGCCGGCCGTCCGATCCGCGCCTATCCGCCGCGCGAGCGGGCCCGCCTCGTCGCCTTCGTGCCACAGGAGTCGCGGCTGGTGTTCGACTTCAACGTCCTCGAGGTGGTGCTGATGGGACGCTCCCCGCACCTCGGTCTCCTGGGGCTCGAGCGCCCGGCCGATTTCGCCCTCGCGCGCGCCGCGCTCAAGGCGCTGGATCTCGAGGGGAAGGAGGAGGCGCGACTTCGTGATCTGAGCAGCGGAGAGAGGCAGCGGGCGCTCATCGCCCGGGCGCTGGCGCAGGAGCCGCGCCTGCTCCTCCTCGACGAGCCGACCGCCTTCCTCGATCTGAAGCACCGGCTGCAGATCCACGACATCCTGCGCCGCCTGAACCGCGAGCGGGGCCTCACGGTCGTCACCGTCAGTCACGATCTGAACCTGGCGGCGCGTTACGGCTCGCGCCTGCTCCTGCTGCACCGCGGACGCCTCGCCGCCGACGGCCCTCCCGCCGCGGTCCTGGTCCCCGAGCTGATACGCTCGGTCTACGAGACCGAAGTCGCGGTCCAGAGCGACCCGGTGACGGGGGCCCCCTACCTGATCCCCCGAGCGCCGCTCCCTTAGACGATCGGGGTTCTTTGACATTCATGCCGCCGTGCCGTAACATCCACGGGCTCACTAATAGATGATGCGGACAGGGTGGCAGATGCACTGGCGATCCCGTTGCGCCGCGATCCTCCTCGGGTGTCTGGTCCTCCTGCTGCTCCATGCGGCCGCGCCCCACGACCCGGCGCAGGCGCACTGCTTGCTGTGCCACGCGCTCGACGCGCCCGGGATGACCCGCGCCGCGTTCGCGGCTCTCCCCCATATGCCACCGACCCCGGGACGACTGACGGAACCTGTGAAATGGCCGACGTCGGAGAGCGGTCGGAACCTGATGCCGTTGCGCGCCCCCCCGCCCGCCCCCCTCGTCTGAGGATTCACCCCGGCCGGGCGAGTCGGCATTCAGCCCGGCCACTTCTGGCTCGAGGACCTCTCTCCGGGACCGGTCGCCCCTCCCGGACGAGGCGGGACGACTCCGCGGCAGGGTGGGCGACGGAGAGATCGATGCGATCCAGACAGGCACTGGCCACAATCGTTGCACCTCTCGCGCTGGCGCTT
>DASTNM010000337.1:0-12251 GCA_035762745.1 Candidatus Polarisedimenticolia bacterium | reverse complement strand
CTCGAAGCGGAGGAAGCGCTGCGCATCGGACTGGTGAGTCGCGTCGTCCCCGACGAGCGGGTGCTCGACGAGGCGCGCGCCCTGGCGGCGACCATCGCCGCCCGCGGCCCGCTCGCCCTGCGCGTCGCCAAGCTGGTGCTCTCGGCGGCCGCCTACGGGCCCGACTCGACGGATGCGGCCGAGAGACTGGGACAAGGGATCCTGTTCGAATCGGACGACAAGGCGGAGGGGCTGAGCGCCTTCCTGGCCCGGCGCCCGCCTCGCTTCCGGGGGCGCTGATGAAAGGCGAGAGCCGCGAGTCGCTCAGCTTCCTCGTCGCCAAGGCGCTCGATCTGCGGACCCGGACGAACGCTCCGCTCAGCACCATCCTGGCGACGACCGAGATGCTCCTGGAGCGCCCGGATCTTCCCGCCGATCTGCGGCGCAAGATCGAGAGCCTGCGCCAGGCGGGACAGCAGATCAAGGACGCCCTGCGAGAGCTCGACCGGACCGATCCGAAGACGCGCGCCTACCTCGAGAAGAGGACACGGCATGGTCGTTGACGCGCACCTGCACGTCCAGCCCTGGCGCCAGCTTCGCCCCGAGGCGCTGCAGAGGATGGCCGCGGGGCGTGTCGACCTCGATCGGATCCGCCATCTGTGCGAAGACCCGGAGGCCCTCCTGCGCTTCCTCGACCAGGAGGGGGTCGATCGCGCGGTCCTGGTCAACTACGTCAGCCCCGAGATCATCGGCTTCACCGACGAGGTGAACGAGTTCGTCGGGCGATTCTGCCGCGGCCACGAGGATCGCCTGGTGGCCTGCGGCGGCGTCCACCCGCGCCTGTCGCGCGATCCGGCCGGGGACCTGGAGCGCGTCGTCGATCGACACGGCATCCGCGTGCTGAAGCTCCACCCTCCCCACCAGCTCTTTCACCCGAACGCCTATCGGGACGGCGGCGACCTGCCCGGGCTGGCACGTCTGTACGAGCGGGCGCGCGACCTCGGGGTGCCGGTCCTGGTGCACACCGGTACGTCGATCTTTCCGGAAGCGCGCAACAAGTATGGCGACCCGATGGCCCTCGACGACGTCGCGGTCGATTTCCCCGGCCTGACGATCGTCATGGCCCACGGCGGGCGGCCGCTCTGGATGGAGAGCTGCTTCTTTCTCCTGCGGCGCCACGCCAACGTTTACATGGACATCTCCGGCATCCCCCCGCGTGCGCTCCTGCGCTACTTCCCGCGCCTGGCGGAGGTGGCGGACAAGACCCTCTTCGGGACCGACTGGCCGGGGCCCGGGGTGCCTGGGGTGCGAGGGAACATCGAGGAGTTCCGCGCCCTGCCGCTCGGGGAGGAGGCGAAGCGCGCCATCCTCTCGGGCACGGCCGAGCGGGTCTACTTCCGGCGCTGAGGCTCCACGGTCAGGTCCGCGAGTTCGGAGGGAGACCGGGCGGGGGAGCCTCCGGCGGCGCTTCATTTGTCCAGGCGAGCGTCGAGTCGCGCGGGAAGAGCTCCAGCAGGCGGTCGCGGTCGGCCTGTGCCAGCTGCATGAATTCGACACCGACCGCGTAGCCGATCCCGGTGTCGATGTTCGGCCGGACGCCGGCGACCCGCCCGGTGACCGAGATTGGCCTCTCCTCGGTGTTGCGGTAGATCCGCAAGGGAAGATGGTCGCCGCTGCGAATGCGGCTGATCGTCTCGAAGCCCATGCCGCCCTCGCTCACCGCGTTCGTGTAGCCGAGGAACTCATGGAAGATCCGGCCCCTCGCCACCGGCAGGACCACCTCGTAGCGCGGGAAGCGCCGTAGCCGCAGGCCGAGCATCCCGGCGATCCTCTCCTGAAGATCCTGCGGCCCGACACCGGGGTCGAGGACCTCCGTGGCGCCCGCCTGCCAGAGGGCGTCGGCGAAGATCCCGTCGGGGGCCAGCGCCAGGATCGGGATCGCCTGCGTCCGGTCATCGCCGCGGAGATGGCGGCAGAGGTCGGCCGGCGGCATCTCCAGCTGCTCGGTCGGAAGGACGATCAGATCAGGACGGTCGGTGGCGGCGATGTCGAGGAAGACCGTGGCGTTGCCGGCAGAGAGGGCGCGCAACGAGGAGCGTGCGAGGAAGTGGGACTTCCCGTGCTCGACCCGGGAACGGATCGCCTCACTCCACAGGACCTTTTTCCCGGACACGCTCCCCCGTCTCACGCGTGGACCCGAGATCCGTTCCCCCCCTGCGCGCGGAAGCCTAGCACAAGTCGCGATTCGGCGCGCGGCTTCCGGCCCATGGCGCTCCAAAGGCGGCGGCGATCTCCCGGGCAGGCTTCCTAGGGAACGGCCCCGCAGGATCCGCCGGGCAGCGGCCGGCGGCGGCCGTCGCTCCCCCGCCCCGGCGACCCCTCGCCGCAGCTGTCGCTGGCGGTGACCAGGTAGTAGTGGCTCCCCCCGTCACTCGGAGTGATATCGAGAAAGCGCCCCCCGCCGCCGTCGGCGGTTCCACCGACCCGGCAGATGAGCGGCGCATGCGAGTAGTAGCTCCCGAGGACCCCCTCGTAGACGTTGTAGGCCGGAACGGTCGGCCCCTGGTCCTCCCAGGTGAGGCGGAGCATCGAGCCGCTCGGCATCACCGTGACGGGGTGGAACGATCCGGGCGGCGAGACCGTCTCGGGGGGCCCGGGACCGAAGGTGATGCCGCCGAGGCCGTCGATCAGGGGCGAGAACTGGACCTGCCGATCGGCGAGGTGATCACCGTTGTCGTCGGGCAGTGCCAGGACCCGGTTTCCCCCGTCGACGACATACAGCACGTCGTTCTCGTCGAAGGTGAGCGCCGCCGTCCCCGGGAACGACAACCCCGTGGCGTACGGTGCGACCACGTCGGCCATCCCGTCGCCGTCCACGTCGACGATCCGGTCGATCCGCCCGGCGAAGGTGTCGGCGGCGTAGACCTCTCCCGGACTCCGGGCCACGATGGCGCCGTAGGTGGGGGCGTTCGGGAGAAAGAGGGCCGACGCGTCGGCGATCCCGTCGCCGTCGCGATCACGATAGGCGAGAACCTGTCCGAGCCCCTCGTTGGCCAGCGCATCGAGGACGTAGACCGTACCTGCCTCGTCGATCGCGAGCCCCGCCACCGACTGTGGCCCGTCCGTGAACGTCGTGCTCCGCTCGGGCAGAAACCCGCCGCCGGTATCGACCATCTCGACGACGCTCCCGCCGCCGAACAGATCTCCGGCGTAGAGGTATTCGGCCCCGCTGCGCCGCGCCGAGACGACCGCCGGGGCGTCGCTCAGCCCCGTGCCCACCGACTCGGAGCGGTCGGCGATGAAATCACCGTTGCCGTCCCAGAAGGCGGTGATCGGCGCTCCCGGCGCGCCGCTCGGCCCGGGCACCAGGATTCCCCCGTCACGGCGGCACGCCAGCGCCCCCGGCGCCGCCCCGCTCACCGGCGCGAAGTACGACTCGCCGTCGTAGCGCAGGTCGCGGTCGGCGTCCGAGACGGCCAGGACCCAGCCGATCGCGCCCGCTCCGGCGTACAGCACGCGCCCGGGGCAGGTCCCGGCCCGCACCTTGGGGATGGAGCAGCGCGCCGTCAGCGTGTAGTTCCCGACGGTGCGCGCGTCCGTGCCGGTGAATCCGCTGTCGTTATAGGACGCCACCGCCACGTAGTAGGTGCCGCTGCCGTAAAGGTCGACGAAGAGGACGGGATCGAGCCCGATGCTGTTGTCGGCGAACGCCAGCCGGTTGCCCGCGGCGTCGAAGACGGCGGCGACGGCGTCGAGGGTCGAGCCGGCGCGTGCCGCGCTGACGTCGATCTGCAGGCTGGTCGGCGAGGTGATCGCCAGGGCGTAGTAGTCGATGTCCCCCTTCGGGGCGATGGAGACGCTCTTGACCTCCTCGCAGGCGATCGGCGTGGCGGAGGCGCGCGTGTTGTTCGGCTCGTTCGGGTCGGGAGCGGCGACGTTGGTGAGGATGTCGATGCCGCTGACCGTCTGGCCCGCCGCGACGGTCAATGCCGTCCGGTCGGTCCCGGTGTCGTTGCCCGACTCGCCGCTGCCGTTGTAGTACTCCCACGGGAAGCCGGTGTCGAACCCCGTGAAGTGCGCCAGGGAGGCCCGGAACGGGTTGCTCGTGCCGACCATCGGCTCGATGCGCAGGTAATAGCTCCCAGGTGGCAGCCCCACGAGCGTGTACTCCCCTCCGGGGCCCCCGGCCTGAACCCCGGACAGGGCGCCGACCAGCGGCAGATCGGGCGTCGCGGTCGAGACGGCGACCACGTGCGCCCCTTTGATCGGCGAGCCGTCGGCGCCGCTGAGGATTCTGCCGGAGATCGTCGCCGTCGTGCCCGTCAGCGTCGTGTTCGGGTAGATGAACGAGATACCGGAGATGTCGTCCTGCGCCAGGCTGCGCCCCTGGATCGTGCCGGTGGCGTAGGGGAAGAGTGTCGCCTGATAGGTGAAATCACCCGACGTCAGGCCCGAGACCTCGAGCCCGGTCGACGCGTCGAAGCGCCCCACGACCGGAGTGTGCTCCAGCCCCAGGCAGTGTCCCATCTCGTGCGTGGCGATCTCCCCCAGGTCGAAGGTGTTGGCCCCGAGCGACTGGTTCGGGTTGGCAGGGGTCGCGGTCGAGAAGCTGTAAAGCGACTCGTTGAAGACCGTATCGCAGTCACTGATGAGGCCGGTCGAAGTGGAGAAGAAGAAGAAGGAGACGGCGATCGCCGACTGCAGCCGGTTCGTGGTGTCGGTCTGGGCGAAATAGACCCTGTTGAGCCCGTCGTTGCCGAGCGCCGCCACGGCATCGACGGGAGAGGTCAGGGTGAACCGCGTCCCCTCGGAGACGGTGGCGTTGGAAGTGGTGACGTTGGTCCAGCGCGCCATGCTGTCGGTGAGCGCCGTCAGATCGGTCCCGTCGGTGATCTTCCAGGAAGCATGGCTTTCGAGCCGCAGCACCAGGCTGCCGTTCTGGACCTTGAGCCCGATGTCGCCGAACCCCTGGTCGACCGGGTTGGTCTGGACGTAGGCCTGCACCGCCCCGGCGGTCAGGAGAATGAGGAAGGCGCTGGCGACCGCGCAGCCTCGGCCGGGTCGCGACCGGCGCACCCCGACCGCCTCACGCGCCGGGGTGTTCATCGCCCCCCTCCACCCCGGACCGGGTGGCCACCGCCGGCATCGTGCCCGCTCCGCGCCGCGCCGCTCCCCTTCTCGACGCGGGCCACGATCCCCGCGATGTCGCGCAGGAACTGGCCCAGCTCCCGCGGCCCCCTTCCCTGGCGCCCGGGATCGACCGGTCTCCCCTGCCGGTCGAGGTAGATCGCTCCGCCGGTCTGATCGTCCACAAGGTCGCGCCCGCTTGCCGCATCGCGCCGCACCCGCATCGCCCCGAGGTTCCAGCCAACGACCGCGAGGTTGGGGCGTGTCCCGTCCGGGGCGGGGGTCCCGGACGGCTCGAGGAAGACGATCACCCGTTCACCGGGAGCGAAGAGCGGGGCACCCGAGGCGACCATCGCCAGATCTCCGACTCGTCCACCCGGCACCTCCAGCACGACCCGCTCGCGGGGCCCTCCCTTCACAGGGTGCTCGACGGCGAGCGTCACTCGCGTGACGATGATCCGGCCATCGTCGCTCCATCCACCCTCGAGCCGCTCGACCTTGCCGAGGACGATCACCTCCGCCTGCGCGGTGATCTCCTCCAGGCCGAGCCAGGGGAGAACCGCCGCAGTGGCGGGTCGACAGGCGAGCAACAGGAGGAGAAGCGCCAGAGGGGCTGCGCCCCGCGGTGGACGGGGTGGCTTCGGGGTGCAGGCGGATCCGTGGCTTAGGACCGGGGTTGCACAGTAAGAAGATACGCCCCGCACCGGTCGAAAGCGCCTGATCTCAATGTGGCTCAAGTGGTTGCTCCGTCCCGTGAGGCGAAAAATATACCGCCATAGGCGGGAGGAGGCTGCAGAGGGAAGGAGGCGCTGCGACCAATTCACAGCGCCCCCTGGCTCCGGTCGGGTGCCGGCTGCCCCCCTCAGGATTTCGTCCGGCCGTCCCTGAGGTGAGTCGCGGTCACGACCGTGTGGATACCGCCCCGCACGCCGAAATCTCCGACGACCGTCATCTCCTTCGGCTGCAGCAGGGCGACCAGGTCATCCAGGATCCGGTTGGTGACCGCCTCGTGGAAGTGCCCCTCGTCGCGAAACGACCAGACGTAGAGCTTCAGCGATTTCAGCTCGACGCAAAGGGCGTCGGGGATGTAGCGGATCCTGAGAGTCGCGAAGTCGGGCTGCCCGGTCCTGGGGCAGAGGCAGGTGAACTCGGGGCACTCGAAGGAGATCTCGTAGTCCCGCCCCGGTCGTGGATTGGGGAAGGTCTCGAGCGTCTTGGACGGTTTGCTCGGCATGGCGGCTACCGGACCGGGGGGACCGGGACGGAGGGTTTCGACGCGCCCGGCTTGAGGCCGGTCCTCAGATTCTCGGCCAGGAAATCCTGCAGGTTGGCCCAGGCATCCTGCGCCGCCTCCTTGTCGTAGGAGGGACGCGTCTCGTTGAAGAAGGCGTGGCCGGCCCCGGGGTAGACGACGATCCGCGCGCTCTTCCCGGCCTCCTTGAGGGCGCTCTCGAACTTCTTCACATCGTCCTCGGAGATGCCGCGATCGTCGCGGCCGAACAGACCGAGGAGCGGGCAGACGAGCGGGGCGACCGCCTCCTTCGTCGTCTCGACGCTGCCGTAGAACATCGCCGCCGCCTGGAGATCTCCACCCTTGAGGGCGGCGGCGAGCGACAGGCGGCCTCCCATGCAGAAGCCGATCGTCCCGACCGGCCGATTTGGAGCATGGTCGAGCCGCCGCAGGTAGTCCGCCGCCCCCTTGACCAGGGCGACGGCCCGGTCCTCGTTCAGGCCGCGCATCAGCTCATGCGCCAGGTCGGGCTCGCTCGCGACCTTGCCACGATAGAGGTCGGGGACGATGGCGATATAGCCGATCCGAGCCAGCCGGTCGGCGACCCCCTTGATCTGCCCGTTCAGGCCCCACCACTCGTGGATCACCACGACCCCGGCGTGGAATCCCGGAGCGGCCGGCCTGACGAGGTAGGCGTCGACCTTCTCGTCGTGCGCCTCGTAGGAGACCATCCGCCCCTCGGGGGCCGCCGGGACCGCGGGTGTGGCGGAGGAGGCGGGGATCGGGGGCGCGGCGATCGCCGCGCCGATCGGGAGCAGCACCGCCGCGACGGCGGAGAGACCCAGCATGACCGACGCGGGGCGCGCGATGGAAGGGCAGAGACCGCGGAGCGGGCGGCTCGTGACGCGATGATCCGGCATCGGTTATGTCCTTTGAAGTGGAAACCACCACGGTTTGATCGGCGCCTCGATGTCCCAGTGGACGTGCTTCGTCACCTGGAACTCCTCGAGCCCTTCCTCCCCCAGCTCCCGACCCAGCCCCGACATCTTCATGCCGCCGAAGGGACCGGCGGGGTTGTCGACCAGGGGGTCGTTGATCCAGACGTTGCCGACCTGGATCTGCTCGAAATAGCGCTTCACGCGGCGCGCATCGTTGGAGTAGAGACAGGCCCCCAGGCCGTACGGCGAATCGTTCGCCAGCGCCAGCCCCTCCTCGAACGAGCGGAACGGGATCACCGGCGCCACCGGGCCGAAGATCTCCTCCCGGACGATCGACATGCCGTGGCTCACGTTCGCCAGGACCGTCGGCTCGTAGAAGAACCCCTTCGGCAGGCGCGACGGGCGCCGGCCGCCGGCCAGGACGACCGCTCCCTCGCGACGCGCCACCTCGACACGGGCCTCGACGCCGTCGCGCTCCTTCGCCCCGATGAGCGGCGTCACCTCGGTCCGCTCGTCCATCCCGGGACCGACCACGAGCCCCTGCGTCAACGCCGTGAAGCGCTCCAGAAACCTCTCGTAGACCGGTTGCTCGACGTAGATTCGCTCGGCGCTGGTGCAGACCTGACCGGCGTTGAGGAAGGCGGTCCAGGCGACGGCGCGTGCCGCCGCCTCGAGGTCGGCGTCGGCGCAGACGATCGCCGCGTCGCTGCCGCCCAGCTCGAGGTGGAGCTTCTTGATCCGCTCCGCTCCCAGGCGGTAGATCTGCCGGCCGATGGCGGTCGAACCGGTGAAGGCGATGCAGGGGACACCGGGGTGCTTGACCAGCGCGTCCCCGACCTCCGAGCCCGAGCCGGTGATGATGTTGACCACCCCTTTCGGCAGGTGATCGAACACGCGGTGCAGGTCGAGCGTCAGGAGGGGCGTCTGCGACGCCGGCTTGATCACCACGGTGTTGCCGGCGGCGAGGGCGGGCGCGACCTTCCAGACCAGGAGCAGGAGCGGATAGTTGAACGGCACGATGCAGCCGACGACGCCGATCGGCTCCTTGAGCACCAGGTTGAGCTGCCCCGGTTCGGCCGACGGGATGACGCGCCCGCGACGGTCGCGGATGAGCCCGGCGTAATACTCGAAGCAGGTCCCCGACCAGTCGACGTAACCGCGGTTCTTGCGGATCGTCCGCCCGGTCTCGCGCGTCAGGGTGACGGCGAACTCCTCCCTGTTCTGGCGCAGCCTCCGGGCCACCTCGGCCAGCATCTCCGCCCTGGCCAGGGCGCCGGTCGCCTTCCAGGCGGGAAACGCGGCCTGCGCGGCGGCGACCGCCCGATCGACGTCCGCGGCGTTCCCCCTCGGGACGATGTCGACCACCTCCTCGGTGGCCGGGTCGACGACCGAAAGCGTCCCCCCGCCGCTGCCCTCGCGGAACTCGCCGTCGATCCAGAGCTTTCTCGCCATTGGGCGAGATTGTACCGCAACCGGAGGTCCGCGCAGGACGCGGCTCGGGTAAGATCGAGACGAGGGTCGGGAGGCGCCCATGCCACAGACACCACACATCGAGAGGCACTTCACGGCCAGCGACAGCGTCCGGGACGTGGTGATCGGGATGTCGGACGGCTTGACGGTCCCCTTCGCCCTGGCGGCCGGGCTGACCGGCGCGGTCGAGTCGACGACCATCATCGTGACCGCCGGCCTGGCCGAGATCGCGGCCGGATCGATCGCCATGGGGCTGGGCGGATACCTGGCGGCGCGCAGCGACGCCGAGCATTACCAGAGCGAGCGGCTGCGGGAAGGAGAGGAGATCGACCAGAAGCCCGAGACCGAGGCCAACGAAGTGCGGGAGGTCTTCGAGGCCTACGGCCTGACGGCCGAGGAGTGCGCCCCGGTCGTCGAGGGGCTGCGCCGAAGGCCCGAGGCCTGGATCGACTTCATGATGCGCTTCGAGCTGGGGCTGGAGAAGCCCGACCCCCGGCGCGCGCTCGTGAGCGCCCTGACGATCGCCGGCGCGTACATCGCGGGCGGATTGGTGCCGCTCGCCCCCTACATGATCTTCGCCCGTCAGGAGCTCGCCGTCCCGTTCTCGGTGCTCGTGACCCTGGCGGCGCTGGCGATATTCGGATACATCAAGGGACGCTTCACCGGCACCGCCCCGCTGCGCAGCGCCATCCAGACGACTCTCATCGGCGGCCTGGCCGCCGCGGCGGCGTTCCTGATCGCACGATTGATCGCCTGAGGTGACCATGGAGATGGACGACAAGACGATCGAGGAGCTGAGACTCCTGGAACCGAGGAAGGCCTACGACACGGTCCGGCGCGCAGTGCTCCAGAGCCCCTTCGGCACCTCCTCGGAGGACCTGCTGGCGGCGATGGAGCAGATGGTCGACGCGGGGATCCTGACTTGGGAGCAGATCGAGGAGTTCGAGGAGGCGTGAGCCCGTCCCTGTCGCGGCGCGCGCTCCTCAAGGGGGGCGCGGCGCTCGCCGCCCTGGGCGCGCTCGGGCCGATCCCGCGGCTCGCCGCCGGCGTCGGCGCGCCGGATCCGGCGCCCATCGGCCCCCGCGCGCGGGATCGCCCGCACGTCGTGGTCGTCGGCGCCGGGGCCTTCGGCGGCTGGTCGGCGCTCTTCCTGCTCCGCCGGGGAGCGCGCGTCACGCTGATCGACGCCTGGGGACCGGGGAACTCGCGCGCCAGCAGCGGCGGCGAGACCCGGGTCATCCGTGCCACGTACGGCCCCGACCGGACCTACGTGCGGATGGTCGCGCGGGCGCTGGTCCTCTGGAAAGAGCACCAGGCGCGTTTCAAGCGTCCCCTCTGGCATCGCATCGGTGTCCTCTGGATGGCCGGGGCCGACGATCGCTACGAGAAGGCCTCCCTCCCCCTGTTGCGCGAGGCGGGTCTCCCCATCGAGGAGCTGAGCGCCGCCGAGTCGAGCCGGCGCTATCCGCAGATCAACTTCGAGGGGGTGAACTGGGTCCTCCACGAGAAGGAGGCCGGCTACCTGCTGGCGCGCCGCGCCTGCCAGGCGGTCCTCGAGGGGTTCCTCGCCGAGGGCGGCGAGTACCGGCAGGCCGCCGCCACGCCCGGCGCCATCAAGGGCGGCACCATGCAGGCGCTGGCGCTCTCGGATGGCACGACCCTCGCCGCCGATCGGTATCTGTTCGCCTGCGGACCCTGGCTGGGGAGCCTCCTTCCAGACGTGGTCGGGGCACGGATCGCCCCGACCCGGCAGGAGGTCTTCTTCTTCGGCACTCCGGCGGGCGATGCGCGCTTCGTCGAGGAGAAACTGCCGGCCTGGATCGACAACGGCGCGCGCATCTTCTACGGCATTCCGGGCAACGAGTGGCGCGGCTTCAAGGTCGCCGACGACACGCGCGGGCCGGCCGTCGACCCGACGACGCAGGAGAGGATGCCGAGCGGCCGGGCGTTGCGGGCCGCCCGCGAGTACCTCGAGTTCCGATTCCCGGGGATGAAGCAGGCGCCGCTGGTCGAGACGCGCGTCTGCCAGTACGAGAACTCCCCCGACTCCCGCTTCATCATCGACCGGCACCCGCTGGCCGAGAACGCCTTCATCGCCGGTGGGGGCTCCGGCCACGGCTTCAAGCATGGCCCCGCGATTGGCGAGATGGCCGCCGACCTGGTCCTCGGCCGCCGCCCTCCCGACCCGTTCTTCGCCCTGGCCCGCCTGGCCACGTGATCCCCCGGGGTCCGCTCGAACCGGGGCGTGGGCGCACCACGCCTCTCAGACGGCGTCCGACTTGCTGGTGAAGGTGAAGGCGCGCGACTTGACGGCGGGTCCGGCGATCTGACCCTTCCGATCAGGGACAGACCTTCGCGGGTTCGGTGGTGATCGTCACCGCTTCGGGCAGGGAATCCCTCCGCGTCGCCGGAGTCAGGCTACCAGGAATCATGCTCGGCCGGCCTCGGCGGCCCGGTCTCTCAACGCTTCGCCCGGCGTCCGCGGCCCCTCGGGCGCCCCGGTCCGCGCCTGCGCCCTTTGCGGGCGGCTTTCGCGCGGCGCGCCGACGCCACCTTCTTCAGCCGCTTCTCGAGCCGTCGCAGCTGCGCGTCCACCTTTCTGAATCTGGGGCCTATCGTCGCCTTGAGCGTGCGGGCGATCACCGCCTCCAGGGCTCCTGCGATGTCCGGGGTCCGTGCCATGCGCCTCCCTCATCGAGATCGAATGTTGGCCAACTCCGCGCGCCGGCGATCGTCGCCTGCTGCGGGCCCGGGCCGGGGCACCGCGAAGCCTACCAGACGGCCTCGCGGGAGTCTACGGGGCCGCGATCCGAGGGAGTCAGGGTCGGAAGCGGGACTCATGAGATGAGGGCTCAGTTCCTTGCTGCCGCCGAGTCGGGGCCGCCGCTCGACACGATCCGCTCCACCTGCTCGATCAGATCCTGCACCTCGAACGGCTTCAGAAGGTAGGGGCGGCCGGTCTCCTCGAGGAACGATTGAGTCTCGTTCGACACCGTGTCGCCGGAGGTGAACAGGACGCGCGAGGCGAATTCCGGCTGCTCGATCTTGATGCGGGCGTAGAGATCCTGTCCGCTCATCTCCGGCATCTTGAGGTCGCTCACCAGGAGGTCGTATTTTCGGGACTTCAGCGCCTCGAGGGCCTGGGCCCCGGTCTCGACGGCGTCGACGCTGTGACCGCGCGCCGACAGGATGTCGTGCACCAGCTCACGGATGGCGACCTCGTCGTCCACGACCAGGATGGTCGCCGGCCCGGACGGCCGGCCGGCGGGACGTTTCTCCTCCACCGGCGCCTCCTTGCCGGCGATCACGGGCAGATCGATCGTGAAGACGGTCCCCTGACCGGGGGTGCTGGTGGCGGCGATCGTGCCGCCGTGTTCCTTGATGATGCCGTGGCAGATCGAAAGCCCCAGGCCGGTGCCCTGGCCCACCGCCTTGGTGGTGAAGAAGGGGTCGAAGATCTGCTTCAGATGCTCGGGCTTGATCCCCGGGCCGTCGTCCTCGATGCG
>DASTNM010000336.1:0-4350 GCA_035762745.1 Candidatus Polarisedimenticolia bacterium | reverse complement strand
AGGGGAGCAGGGGATGGTGCCTTTGACCAGGACCCGCAAGCGTCTTCTATTCGTTCTGGGTGATCTCCTCGCCGTCGTCGCGGCGAACCTTCTTGCCGTGATGCTCCGCTTCGATTTCGACTGGTCGAACATCGCTGCTCCCCGCCACCGGAACCTTGACCTGCTGGTCATCGATCTCATCCTGACACCGCTCGTCTTTTACTCCACGGGCCTGTACCACGGCTACTGGAAGTATGCCGGCCTCGACGATCTGGTCCGACTGCTCCGGGGGATCGCCTTCAGAACGGTCGGTCTGATCGTCGTCTTCTACGGCTTTGGGTTCAACGGGCTGTCGCGGGCCGTGGTGATCATCAACACGGTGCTTCTGATGCTGCTGACCGGCGCCCTGAGGCTATTGCCGCGATTCCACTTCGAGTTCTGGTCATCGCGCAGGCGTACGGAAGGGCGCAGGGCGCTCATCATCGGGGCGGGGGATACAGGCGAGGCGCTTTTGCGGGAGCTCAGGAAGAGCCCGCAGGCCGAGTTCAACCCAGTCGGTTTCGTGGATGACGATCGGGAGAAGACCGGGGCCAAGATCCATGGCGTGCCGGTGCTGGGCGTGCCCTCTGACCTGGAGAGGTTGATCGAGGAGTGCGGTGCCCGAGAGGTCATCATCGCCGTGCCGAGCGCCTCGGGCCACGCCATGCGCGAGACCTTCGAGATCTGCCGGCGGGCCGGGGCGCGCTTCAGGACCGTCCCGACCCGCGGGGAGCTGGCCAGGGGCGTCGCGCGGGTGAGCCAGATTCGTCTGGTGGAGCTGGAGGATCTCCTGGGGCGGGACGTCGTGAGCCTCGATCAGGGAGTCCTGCGCGAAAGCCTGAGCCGCAGGCGTGTCCTGATCACGGGAGCGGCCGGCTCCATCGGGAGAGAGTTGGCACGCCAGGTAGCAACCTATGAGCCGGACCTCCTGGTCCTTCTGGATCGGAACGAGAACAACCTCTTCTACCTGGAAGCCGAGCTGCGGGAGGCGCATCCACTCCTCAACCTCAACGCCGTCGTGGGAGATGTGCTCGATTCCCATCGGATGGATTCACTTTTTGGAGGGCTGCGCCCGGAGATCGTGTTTCATGCCGCCGCGTACAAGCACGTGCCGCTGATGGAAAGGAACCCGGTCGAGGCGATCAAGAACAACGTTGTCGCCACCCGTCATCTGGCGGAAGTCGCGGTTTCCAATGGAGTCGATCGCTTCGTCTACGTGTCGACCGACAAGGCGGTCCGACCGACCAGTGTCATGGGCGCCACCAAGAGATTGGGGGAGCGCCTCGTCAAGAGCATCGCGGGGGGCGCGACACGGTTCATCGCCGTCCGGTTCGGAAACGTCATGGGAAGCGATGGATCGGTGATACCGACATTTCGCAAGCAGATCGCTTCGGGGGGGCCCGTGACCGTCACGCATCCGGAGGCTACCCGCTACTTCATGACGATCCCGGAAGCGGTTCAGCTCGTCCTGATGGCGGGGGCGATGGGGGATGGAGGCGAAACGTTCCTGCTCCGCATGGGCAACCCCGTCCGCATCGTCGACCTGGCCAAGAACCTGATCGAGCTTTCGGGTCTCAAGGTGGAGGAGGACATAAGAATCGTATTCACCGGACTGCGCCCGGGAGAAAAGTTGCATGAGGAGCTGAAGAGCGATCAGGAAGAGGCGCTACCCACCTCCAACGAGAAGATCACGGTCCTCACAGGGGTCAGGCCATTTGAGGAGGAGGAATGGCTCCTCGTGGAGCGGCTCGAAGAGGCTGCCATGAAAGGGCAAATCGAGGCTTCGCTGGCCAGCCTTCAATCGATCGTGCGTGACTATACCCCGCAGTCCATCCTTCCGAGGACGCTGGCCGGACCCGGCCAGAAGATCGTCGGCATCGGTGTCAAGCGACGGCTCGATGCCCAGGCATAGGATCCCCTGAGCGTGCCGGTCTGCCAATCGCGCTTGACCCTTTTCATGCTTCTGCTGGTTGTGGCGCCGGCCGGGGTGACCTTCGCCCAGGCGCTGGCGACGTCAGGCGATGGCCTGCCGGCCGGCCGGTTCATGCTCTATCCGTCCCTCACCTTAGAATACACGCGCGACGACAATATCACCTATGCCAGTGCCGACCTTCCTGCCTCGCAGCGGGTCGATGCAGGTGTCGTGATCATCCGTCCGCGGATCCTGGTGGACCTGCCGCTCGGAGAGAACCGGATCGTGTGGGCCTACACACCACAATATCGGGACTACCAGAGCGACCGGTTTCACCAGTCGCAGCGCTTCACCCACATTTTTGATCTCGAAGGGAGCCTCCGCGCCGGACCGGCGCTCAGAGTCATCGTCAGGGATCACCTGCTGCGCGGCACGGTCGAGCTGCAGGAGGTTGACCGTGGTGGCGAGCTCACCTTCGGCTTGGTGCCCTTCCTGCTGCACGAGCCGGAGGCTGACATTACGCTCGACCTGGGTCCCCGCCAGGGAATCTCCTTGATTCCGCGCTACACCTCTTCCAGATTCAGCGAGGGATCGTCGGCCTCCTTCTTCAACTATCAGACGAGACAGGTCGAGGCGCGCTACAACTACAGGCTCGGCCTCCCGTCGGTCGTCTATGTCTACTACAGCTTCCAGGATACGAATCAGGCCCGAACGGTTGCCTTCTTCGGGAACCAGGGGAATACGGGCCGGTCGGCCGGCATCGGGCTGCGCCGCACAGTGAACAAGGCCGTCGTCACGCAATTGTCAGCAGGGTACGAGACACTGACCTTCAGCGGTGGGTTGGGGAAGAATTTTGCGGGTCCTGTTCTCGAGGCGAGCACCGCGTGGCAGGTCAGCGACGTGACCCGGATCGACCTCTTCTTCCGCCGGCAGGCGTTCCAGTCGTTCTTCGTGAACAACAACTACTACGTGAGCCAGCAGGCGCGTCTCCACATGCTTCAGCAATTGGGTCGGAACACCTACTGGGAGATCGCCGCCGGGTACCAGGGGAGTGCCTACGCCGATCCGATCGACTTCTCCGTAACGCCGGAGACACCCCCGGGGCAGGACAGCGTCGGGTGTGGTGGCTCTGGGTCGCCGGACGGGCGCATCGATCAGTTCGAGTCGTTCTGTTCCTCGATTGGGGTTCGGCGGCGGGATCGCGCTGTGCGCCTTGAAATAGGAGCCGGCTACAGGTTCCTTCGGACCCTGCGCCTCTTCCTCGGCTATAATTCGGAGCGGCGCGCATCGAACATCGCGCAAGAGACCGTGAACGGGATCATCGACCCCTTCGATTATCACATCAACCGCTTGTTCTTCCGGATCGAGGCAGGATGGTTATGAGGACTCGAGTGTTCGTCGCCTTGGCCGTTCTCTCTGCTCTCGGCTGGGTCGGCTCGAAACAGGTCATGGCTGCCGGCGAGCACCCCGTGGCGGGGCCTACGGTCGAGGCGCTGACTTTCGAATCGACCGCGAGCGGAGCCCTCCTCAGTGTCACAACCTCGGTGCCTGTCCCCCGATTCCTGTGCTCGCTGGATCCCGGGGACGCCCGCCAGATTGTTCTCGAGTTTCCGGAAGCGACGAGCCGGCTGAAGGCGAAGTACGTCTTCGACACGCCCCTGCTGCGCCAGGCAACGGTGGACGCCGGGCTGAACGGGGGCGCCGGCGTCAGAGTCCGGATCGACCTCGGTGAGTCCGCGCCGGCGAGCGTCGAGCAGATAGAGCACGGGGTCGCGATCCATCTGAAGACGCTGGCCCACACCGCCTCCTCCGAAGTAGCCGCCGAGACAATGGACTACCGGATCGGAGTAGGTGACAAGCTCGAGATCGCCGTCTTTGGACATGACGATCTCACCAAGATCGTCGAGGTCCGGGGGGACGGGTCCATCAACTATCCCCTTATCGGCGACCAGGTCGTGGCCGGGAAGACCGTGTCACAAGTCGATGACGAGATCACGAAGATGCTGGCCCGGGACTTCCTCGTCGATCCGGAGGTCAGCGTCGACGTCAGGGAATACAAGAGCCAGTGGGTCACCATCATCGGGGAGGTTCGAAGCCCCGGCCGCTACGTCTTGAAGCAGAACATGCGGCTGATTGATCTCCTGGCGGATGCGGGGGGAGCGACCAAGGAGGCGGGAGTGGAGATATTGATCACGCGCCGCCAGGGCGGGTCGGCCAGCCCGAAGCAGATCGTCATCGATCGTGAGCGCCTGCTGAGCCGGGAGAACGAGTCGGCCAACGTCATCCTGAGCCATGGGGACATCGTCACGATCGGAGAGAAGGAGGCCTTCTACATCCGGGGTGAGGTGGCCCGGCCCGGGTCCTATTTTCTGGAAAACGGCATGACGATCCTCCGCGCCATCAGCGTGGCGGGTGGGCTG
>DASTNM010000335.1:0-8783 GCA_035762745.1 Candidatus Polarisedimenticolia bacterium | reverse complement strand
GGCCGGCGTCCTGGACGCCGAATGGGATTGGCCGGACGCGGAGCGGGAATACCGGCGCGCGATCGAGCTGAACCCGAACGACGCCCACGCGCGCCACTGGTATGGCGAGATGCTGATCCTGCTGGGGCGGCTCGACGAGGCCCGGGCGCAGATCGACCGGGCCGCGGAGCTCGACCCGCTCTCGCCGGCGATCGTCGGGGCGGTGGGTGACTCGCTTGTCTCCGGCCGCCAGTATGACCTGGCGATCGAGGCCTACCGCAAAGCCCTTCTGATCGACCCGAGCCATGTCGTGACGCACGGCGATCTCGGCCTGGCCTACCTGGGCAAGGGCATGTACGATGAGGCGCTCGCCGAAATTCAGAAGGCAGTCGATCTCTCCGGTGGTCAGGGCACCTACCGGGCTTTCCTGGCGCTGGTCCAGGCGGCCGCGGGGAGAAGGGGCGAGGCACTGAAGGTGCTTGGTGATCTGACCCGGCCTTCGAACGGCGTAGAGGATGTTCCGGTCGAGGTGGCGGTCGTGTACGCCGCGCTCGGGAACAAGGATCTGGCCTTCGAGTGGCTGGAGAAGGCCTACGACCAGCGCGCCTACTCCCTGGCTTCCCTCAACTCGGACCCCCTATTCGACCCTCTGCGCTCCGACCCGCGGTTCAAGGATCTGGCGCGGCGCATCGGGCTGCCGGCCGACTGATCCGCCATGGTTCGGGCTGACATGATTTCGAAGTTCCCTGGCACACGGCCAAGCAGGTGAACCGCTGGTTGGAGCCGGGCTTGAGCTCGAACAATTCGATCACCTGGGGAGCCAGCCATCATCGGGCCCGAGTTTTCGGGCGGGGTGTTCTGCGGAGCCTCGGTCGCCCGGGACGACCGGCAGGGAGGAACCACGCGGGGTGCTTGGCAGGCGGTGAGAGCGCGAGAGGTCAGCGTGCAGAGCGCAGGCCAGAGATGAGGAAGCGCAGCGGCCTGGGTGGCGGCATCGCACGCCACCGCAGTGTCCCCCGCAGCCAGCGCGGCCTGGAGCACGAGCTCGAAGGCACGAGGGGTCCTGCGTACCGTCAGATTCATCCGAGCCAGCTTCAATGCTCGGCCCGGATCATTCCCGGCGCCCAGCCAAAACTCGGCCGCGTGATCCGCGAACGCTTCGGGGTGGCGCGCGATGAGATCGTCATAGCGCTTCGCGGCCGTGTCACGCCAGCGTGCCGCGTCCTCGGAGCGCCCCGCTTCGCCAAGAATCCTCGCCAGTTGCGCCGCATAGTCCGGGTCGTCCGAGTCTTGCGCCAAAGGGCGCAGGAGATCGATGGCGCGTGAGTATCCTCCGAGAGCGGCCTCCGCTTCGGCGAGGTGGCCTTGCGCGGCCGCATAGGCGGGAAGCCGCTGATGGGCCGCCTCGAACAGCGTTCGCGCGCGCTCAAGCCGGCCCTCCCGCATCCACATGGACCCCTGTTGAAAGTACAGCCAGGCGATCGGGAATGGCGACACGTCGCGGTAATGGTGAGGCGCCTGGGTGAAAAGGCGCTCCGCCTCCTCGATGTCGCCGCGATCGGCGCGCACGGATGCTTCGGCCCCCAGGGAGCGGAGGTCCGGCCGCGCGTGAGCCGTGCGTTGCCTGACGGCCAGGGCCTCGGCAAAGTGTCCGGTCGCCTGGTCGACCGCGGCGCGCAACGATTCGACGCGCTCGCCGTTCAGCCCGAGCCGCTCGGCTTGTTCGAGATCGGCCAGGGCCTCCGGGAATCGATGGAACGTGGAACGCGCCTGGGCCCGGGCCAGGAAGGAAACCGGGTCGTCCGGTGCCTCGCGGACGAGCCGCTCCGCGATCTGCTCCGCCTGCTCGTAATCGGCGATCCGTCCCGTGAATTGCCCGCGCATCGCGATGAGCTCCGCGATCCCCGCTCGTTGGGCGACGCTCAGTGGTCCGTAAGAGGCCAGCCGCTCCTCGCCGTCGATCTGCGCCTGCAGGTTCGCGACGGCGATCGTCCCGTCCGTGGTCCGGAATTCGGCCTGCGATAGCGGGGACTTCGCTTCCGGGTAGGCGGGGGCATCGGCGTGGTGCAGGCCGGGCGTCACCTCACGGCAGGCGGTCAGAAGCAGGAATGTCGCGGCCAAGCGGCCCTGCGGGGCCCCGCGTGAGCCGATTGGCACGGAGGACTGGCTCCGCTAGTTAGGCCGATCGAGAAACGGGAAATCCTTGAGCGAGGCAGTCCCATCGCCATCGACGGGGACGCCATCCGTGACCCCGCCGAGAGCACCGACGGCCAGCACGGAGTAGGTCGTGTCGATCGTGTCTTCGAGCGGAGTGCGCCCGCCGCAGTCGTTGTTCGCGATGCCGACGGCGTTGGCCTCGACCGCCAGGTATTGAGAGCAGCCCCCTGAGGCGGCGTTCAGGTACAGCCGGTCGTCCGCGAGGATGCCGGCGAGCGTCCCGTACCGACCGGCCACGGGGGAGGGACCCGCCAGGAGCTGATTGCCGCATACGGTATCCAGGCCGTCCAGGATCGCCAGATTCGCGGCGATCTCGGTCGAGAACAGGCCTGCCCATTCGGTCGGATCGGCCGAGGCGTTGTAATCATCCTGGATCGCTTCGTGCTTCTGCTTCTCTTCCGGAACGCTCTCGCGGAAGAACGGGTTCGTGAGCGCCGTGTTGACACCGGCCCGCCCCATGCGGTCGATCTGAACGGGACAGACGCCGCGCTCCGCATCGTCTTCACCGCAGTCCTCGCCCCTGCGATTCGTGCTGCCCCAAACCGCGAGGATCGGGCCTCCCTCCGTCAAGATCGACTTGTCGACCGAAATCACGATGGCCAGGACGTTGAATCGCGCGAAATTGTCCACCACCGACCCGCCCCCCGCGGCGCTCCGCAGCTGGTTGACGAGTGCCGCCGAGGTCGCAGCGTCCAGCGCAGGGCACCCGGCGGCGTCGAACGAGAGGGCGCCGGCCGCCCCGGCGACAATGCGGCTCGTCGCTCTGAAGCCGCTCAGGTTGAAGAAGAACGGATCCTCCCGCAGACCGGCGAAGACCCGCAGCGCACCGCCCGACGAGCGAAGGCCGGCGAGGTCGCTCGCATCACCGGCGACCCGCCTTCCCCGTCCATGCCCGGCCGAGCATTGAATCTTCTGCTGCGGATTGAACTCACAAATGATATCGACCGTCGGCGCAGGCGCAGCACCGAAAGCGGCGCTGCTCTCCGTGTGGAAGACGTACTGGACGCTGTCCGAGAACCTCGATCCGCTCGTGGCGTTGCGCACCAGGTCCATCACGAGGTTCACTCTGGTGGCGTCCGGCGACATCCACGCGAAGACATCCGTGATGTCGGCGGCGGGATCCGCCGAAGCCCGCGGGCCATCCGCATGATCCGCCGCCGGGGCGGGTCGCGATGACAGGAGGATCCACAGCACGCCCAGCGCGACGTTCCTGGCTCTTCTCATCTGGGGTCTCCTCTTCAGGACAACCATGAGCGCTCAGATCTCCGGAACGAGATACGACGCCACTGCCACCGGGCACCAGCGGCGGGCAGCCGCGTTCCATCCTGGTGCGCTATGGACAGGGGGGTGAGAATACTACGCTTCGACATGGCGCTGCCGTGCCGAACCGCGTGGCGCCGTTTCCGCCCGTCCAATGCGAGATAAGGACCTCAGGGTGCCCAGGAAACCGCCCTATCTAATAAGGCGATCGTCGTCTCCTGTCAAGCAATAACTCTCCTGTGTGCTCCGAACGACGGACCCGCCGCGAAGGGATCCGGCTAGCCGCCCGCCGTGCGCTCCGGGGCCCTGGGGCCCCGTAACGTGGCCACCGAGCGTACCGACGTGCCGGACGCCCCGGTTCCTGATCGGGCCCGTCGGGACGTCAGGCCTGGGGGACGCGCGGGGACCGCAGTCCGTCCTCGGGAGGCAAAGCAGGCAGGTCCTGCTCCATCCTTTTCAGCCCGGTGATTTCGATGAGCACGCCGTGCCAGCCGATCGGCGCACCGGCCGGATCGCGTACCAGGACAGCCTCCTCCCGCATCCAACGGATCTCGCCCAGGCGATCCCGGATGCGATACTCGGCGCTGATGAAGCCAGTGGTCCGGATCGTCTCGTCCTCCAGATCCGCGGGCGGCCTCACGTCGTCGGGGTGAATGATCTTCATCCAGAAGTTGGGGTCGTTGATCCATTCGCTCGATGGGTAGCCGAGCATCGCCTCAATCTGCGGGCTGACGTAGATCGAGCGGTACGGCGGCTCGACATCGCAGATGTAGACAATCGCGGGGATATGCTCCACCAGGCTCTTGAACTGGCCCTGCGTCTCCGCCAATTGCTTCAGGAGGCGCACATTCTCGAGCGCGACCGACGCGAAGTTGGCGAAGTGCTGCGCCAGGGTGAGCTCCTCCCTGCTCCATGCGTGCGGCCGGCGCGTGACGAGGATCAGCAGCCCGAAGCTCTGGGATCCGCTGAGCAGCGGCAGGTAGGTCACTCCGCCGATCGACAGCGCCCGGCGGGCCTGGCTGTTCACCCTTGGGTCGCCGGCGGCGCGATCGATGGAGATCGGCTTCCGGCGCTTGAGGGCTTCCTGGGCGGCGGGCGAATGGGAGAGATCGACACGGAGGCCGGGGGCGTTCGGCGGATGGCGGCCCGAGCTTGCTATCCCGTACAGCGTCCGCTCCTCCTTGTCGACCAGGGCGAGATGGGCCGACTGGACGCCGATCAGGGAGGCGGCCGTGTTGACGATCTTGCGCAGAGTCGCGCGCTCGTCACCGAGCTTGGCGATTTCGGCCGCCAAGCCGCAGAGACGCAGGACTTTCCGGTGGTGAATCCTCAGCGTCTTCAGCCTGTGATCTGCGATGGGACGCGGCATCAGGGGAGTCCTCCGCCTGGCGTGCGAACTGGACCCGGCCCTCGGCCAACTATCTGCTTTTCTACAACGAGCCTTCGTCGCTGTCAACCCATCATCTCGTTCCCATCATCTCGTTCCCTAGAAGCAGAGCTCTTCGCGCTTGATGACATCAATTGAGAAATTCAGTGCCGGGGTGGCTGCCCCGATCGGTGTCCCGTCACTTCTTCGCGGGGGCGGCCTCGATTGTTTCGATCACGAGCGCGTGAGAGCCGCCGCGGTCGTAGAGTTTCCCGATGGCCTTCACGCGGACACCCGCAAACTCCATCAGGCGCGCATTCTGACCGGTGGCCGGGGTGGCATCGGAGATGGGCCAGTAGATCGCGCCGTCGGCGGCAAGGATGACGAGCGGCGACCCGGCCTTGGCGCAGGAGAGCGCGCATTCGCGGCTGATCGGTTTGTCCAGGTTCTTGGTGAAGGCGCAGGCGGAATCGAGGACGTAGCCCTCGACGGTGATTGTTTTTTGCTGGGCCCGGACGAGGAGGCCAGACGCGGCCACGAGAATGGTCAGGGAGATGGTGCGGGGAAGATGCTTCGGATAATGCACTGGTTCACCCTCCTCGAATTTCGGCAGGAACTCCTGGCGCCCGTATCGTACCACGCCTCTCACCGGCCCAGCCGCTAACTCGCGGGTGCTATCTTTCCGGCCGTGAAAATCCGCCCAGGCCACGAAGAGGTGCCTTTCCAGAAGACGTTCAGGTGGGGCGGTTCGGATCAGGCGAGCAGCACGGCACGCAGGACTGTCACCGCCTGACCACCGAGGTGAACGCGATCGCCCTCCAGGCGAACCCTGATCACGCCGCCGCGCGCCGACAGCTGCCGGGCCAGGAAGCTGCTCTTTCCGAGACGCCGGCTCCAGAACGGCGCGAGGACGCAATGCGCTGAGCCGGTGACGGGGTCCTCATCGACGCCCACCCCCGGCGCGAAGAACCGCGAGACGAAGTCGAAGCCGGGGTCGTCCGATCGGCCGGTTACGATGACGCCCCGGACGCCAGCCGACCTGAGGCGGCCAAAATCGGGCCGCAGCCCGCGCACCGCCTGCTCACCTTCCATCTCGACGACGTAGTCGAAGCGGCTCTTGCCGACATAGAGAAACGGGACGCCCAGAGCCTCGGCCAGGCCCGGCGGTGCCGGCGCCGGCTCATCGCGAAGCGCCGGAAAGTTCATCTCGATCCAATCGCCTTGACGCCGCGCGGTCAGCAGACCACTGCGCGTGTGGAACCTCGCCGGCTCGGTGGCTGCAAGCTCTCCGCTTTCCCAGAGCACGTGCGCACTCGCGAGGGTGGCGTGGCCGCAGAGATCGACCTCGACGGCCGGGGTGAACCAGCGCAGGTCGAACCCATCCTGGCGGCGGCGCAGAAAGGCGGTTTCGGCGAGATTCATCTCGCGCGCCACGTCCTGCATCCAGGAATCGTCGCGCGGCTCCGGCAGGATGCAGACCGCAGCCGGGTTCCCCGAGAACGGCTTGGACGTGAAGGCATCCACCTGGGTGATCGCAAGCGTCATGTTCGATCTCCGTTTCCGATGAAATCTCCCTTGCGCGCAGGAGGGAGCCCGGCGCCCTCGTTCAGGGCGCCGGGCCAGCCGACTGCGTTGGAGGGAGGAACAGCCCGGGCAGCTCGTCTGGAACGTCCATTCGTATCCGCTCTTCGAGTCTCTCAGCGCACCGTGAGGGTGAACTCCTGGGGCCGGCCCACACCACTGCTGTAGGTGTAGGTCCCGGCCTTCAGCTCGACCACGCGGGTACTCGAGGTCTCCCCGTTTCCGGCGCGCCGGGTCAGCCGCGAGTTGGGCACGATTCGATGGGAGACGCTGTCGGAGGACTCCTCGGTCTCCGCCGTCTTGAGCATCAGATCGACCGGGTGGTTCACTCCGCGGTTGGTGACCATGAAGATGTACGCCCCGGGCCGAAGATCGAGGCTCGCCGGCTCGAAGGTGTCCGGAGTTTCGACGAGCTTCACGATGGTCGGGCCGTCGGCAGGCGCACCGTGTCCCTGGTCCGCCGCCGGGCTCACCGAGGCCGCCACAATGAGGTTCACCGCCACCGCGACGAAAGAGCTGTAGATCCTGTTCACGTGCGTCCTCTCCTCTCAGGTATGCCCGCCCAGGAACGGCGCGAGCGACTTGCATCGCGGAGAAAGATATGAGATTCTTGGCGTTGAGAACAGATTCAGATTGGTGACAATATGACCAGTACAGATTCACGGGGGGCAGCGGCGGCCAGGATCGGCGACCGTGCGGCGAGCGCCGAGGCAGAGCCGCGGATTCCGCTCTATCTCCGCCTGGCGCGGTTGATCGAGGAACAGATCCGCACCGGGGCCCTGCGCGTCGGGGACAAGGTCCCTTCCGTCCGCAAGTTGCGCCGGCAGCAACGCGTCAGCGCCTCCACGGTCCTGCAGGCCTACTTCTGGCTCGAAAACCGTGGCTGCATCGAGCCGCGGGCACGTTCGGGGTTCTATGTCAAGGTGCCGCAGTCCGGGCGCGCCCCCGAGCCGCGGATCGGCCCTTCCCGCCCCGGTGCGAAGGCCGTCGGCGTCGGGGAGATACTGCGCGAAGCCGTGAGGGCCGCGGCGGATCCTCTCAAGGTCCCGTTCGGGGCCGCCTGCCCCAGTCCTGATCTGCTCCCAAACCGGCGGCTGAACCATATCTTGAGGAGCATCGCGCGCTGGACGCCGCACCACAGCGCCCGCTACGAGCTCCCTCCGGGAGCCGCGCCGCTGCGCCATCAGATCGCCCGGCGCGCCCTGGAGCTGGGGTGCACCCTCGACCCGGACGAGATCATCATCACCTGCGGCGCGATGCAGGCATTGAACCTGAGCCTGCTCGCCGTCGGCAAGCCGGGCGACGTCGTGGCGCTCGAGAGCCCGACCTACTTCGGCATCCTCCAGGCGGTCGAGGCGCTCGGCATGCGAGTGGTCGAGATCCCAACTCATCCCAGGACGGGAATCTCCCTCGACCTGCTCGAGCGCGCCATCAAGAAGCATCGGATCTCGGCCTGCATCGCCATGACGAACTGTCACAACCCGCTGGGGTATGTGCTCTCCGAAGAACGCACGAAGGCGCTCGTCGATCTCACGGCACGTCATGAGGTACCGCTCATCGAGGACGACATCTACGGCGACCTGGCGTACGACCAGGCCAGGCCGCAAACCGCGAAGGCCCTCGACCGCAAGGGGCTGGTGCTGCTCTGCTCGTCCTTCTCCAAGATTCTCGCGCCCGGTTTTCGGATCGGGTGGGTGCATGCGGGCCGCTTCAGCCAACAGGTGGAAAGGCTGATGTTCCTGACGACGATCGCCGCGCCGTCCCTGCCGCAGCTCGCCGTCGCCGAGTTTCTTGAATCAGGAGGATACGACCGTCATCTGAGACGCCTGCGCGCCACCTTTGCCAATCAGGTCGATGCGACGGCCCAGGCAATCGCGAAGCATTTCCCCGAAAAGACCCGCATCTCGCGACCCGACGGCGGATTTCTACTCTGGGTGGAGCTGCCGAAGCAGATCGATGCGATCGAGCTCTGTCGGCGCGCTTTGACGGCGAACATCGGGATCCTGCCCGGCCCGATCTTCTCGGCGAGCGGGCAGTTCCGCCATCACATCCGGATGAGCTGCGGGCATCCGATGTCCGAGACGACCGATCGCGCCATCCGCACGCTCGGACGGATCTGCGCGACGATGCTCGGCCGCGCGCCGGCGCATCGTTAGTCACTATCCCCGGTCGTCATTTGGATCAGAAATCCGTCTTCCCATGCGATTGAACGCCATTCGTGAGCATTTCGAAGTCCAGGTTCAGGCTGCTGGCGAGAAGGACGTTGCGGACAACCCGGGATGTTGTGAGCCGTCGGCCGGATGCCGTTATATACTGCCGCCGTTGCCGAATGCCGGGATGGCTGGGCCGCCCCAAAGTGGTTCCGGGGCCGTGGCTACCG
>DASTNM010000334.1:0-10224 GCA_035762745.1 Candidatus Polarisedimenticolia bacterium | reverse complement strand
AACATCCTGATCAACGCAACCCAGGTCTTGAAGCCGGGCGGCAGCGTGACGGTGCAGAGCCGCATCGGCTCCGAGGGGGAGGCGGTGATCACCGTCGAGGACGACGGGCCTGGGATCCGCCCGGAGGATCGAGGAAAGATCTTCGAGGTCTTCTATTCGACCCGGGGCGGGGGGACCGGTCTCGGTCTGCCGATTGCCGCGCGCATCATGGAGGCCCACGGCGGCGCGATCGTGGTCGAGAGCGAGCCGGGCCGGGGGGCCCGCTTCACCCTCCGGCTGCCGCGGCGGCACGCGGCGCAGGGCGCGCCGACCGGGGTCCCGGCCGCCGAGGCGGTGGAGCGTTCGTGAGCCGGGAGGCGGAGGCGCGGGCGGAGGCGCTGCGCCGGGAGATCTGGCGGCATCGCAAGCACTACTACGTCGACGACAACCCGCTCATCGCCGACGGGGAATACGACGCCCTGGAGAGGGAGCTGAGGGAGATCGAGACGCTCCACCCGGAGCTCGTCACCCCCGATTCCCCCACGCAACGGGTCGGGGCCGAGGCGATCGGGGATCTGCCGACGTTCGGGCATGCCGTCCCGATGCTCAGCCTCGACAACGTCAACTCTCCCGAGGAGCTGAAGGAGTGGCACGATCGGCTGCTGCGGGCGCTGGGGCGTCCCGAGGCCGCGGAGGCCGCGGCCGTTCCCCTGGTCGCCGAGCTGAAGATCGACGGAGTGTCGGTGTCGTTGATCTACGAGGACGGGACGCTGACGCGCGCCGTCACCCGCGGCGACGGCCTCACCGGGGAGGAGGTCACCTCGAACGTGCGCACGATCCCGACCGTCCCGCTGCGCCTCCTGGAGCGGGTCGGGTTCCTGGAGGCGCGCGGCGAGGTCTACTACCCGCTCCAGGCGTTCGAGGCGATGAACCGCGAGAGGGAGGAGGCCGGTGAGCCGCCTTTCGCCAACCCGCGCAACGCCGCCGCCGGCTCGCTGCGGCTCCTCGACCCGCGCCTGGCCGCTTCACGACCGCTCGACATCTTCGTCTGGGGCCTGGTGCGGATCGAGGGGATGACGGCGCCGGCCGGACACGCGGAAGGGATGGCCCTGCTGCGTCGCCTCGGCCTGCGTGTCAACCCGCACATCCGTCGCTGCGAGAGCCTCGAGGAGGTCGAAGCCTACTGCCGGGAGTGGCGCGACAAGCGCGAGACCCTCGGCTACGAGGTCGACGGCTGCGTCGTCAAGGTCGACCCGATCGATCTCCAGGAGCAGGCCGGGGCGACCGCCCGCGCCCCGCGCTGGGCCTGCGCCTACAAGTTCCCGGCCCGCCAGGCGACGACCCGGGTGCGGCAGATCGAGGTGCAGGTCGGCCGCACCGGCGCGCTGACGCCGGTGGCGCTCCTGGAGCCGGTCCGCCTCGCCGGTTCGACGATCGCGCGCTGCACTCTTCACAACGAAGAGGAGGTGCGGCGCAAGGACGTCCGGGTCGGGGACCTGGTCCTGATCGAGAAGGGCGGCGATGTCATCCCGAAAATCGTCAAAGTGATCCTCGAGGAGCGCCCGCCCGCGTCGGCTCCGTTCGAGATGCCGCGCGCCTGCCCGGCCTGCGGCGCGGCGGTCGTGCGCCCGGAAGGGGAGGTGCTGAGCCGCTGCCTCAACGCCTCCTGTCCCAAGAGGATCAAGGAGTCGATCCTGCACTTCGCCGGACGCGGGGCGCTGGACATCGAGGGGCTGGGGGAGGCGCTCGTCGACCAGCTCATCGAGCGCGGGATCGTGCGGACGATCGCCGATCTCTATCGGTTGCAGGCCGCACCGCTCGCCGATCTCGAGCGCATGGGCGAGAAATCGGCGCGCAACCTGCTGGAGCAGATCGACCGGAGCCGCTCGGTGCCGTTCGAGCGCGTGATCTTCGCGCTCGGCATACGCTTCGTCGGAGAGCGCACGGCCCAGCTTCTGGCGGAGGCGTTCCGCTCGGTCGACGATCTGATGGCCGCCTCACCCGAGGAGCTGATGAAAGTGCACGAAATCGGCGAGCGCGTGGCGGCCTCGATCCGGCAGTTTTTCGAACAGCCGGAGAACCGACGCCTGGTCGCCGGGCTGCGCGCCGCCGGGCTGACCCTGGCGACGTCCGGGCCGGCGGCGGCGAAGCGCGCGGGGCCGTTCACCGGCAAGACCTGCGTGGTCACCGGCAGCATCGAAGGGTACACGCGCGACGAGATCAAGAGGATCCTGAGACAGCAGGGGGCGCGGGTGAGCGAGTCGCTGTCGAAGAAAACCGATATCCTGATCTGCGGGGCCGACCCCGGGGCGAAGCTGGGCAGGGCGGTGACGCTCGGCGTGCGCGTCATGGATGCCGAGCAGTTCCGGCTGCTGGTCGGGACGGATGGAGAGAAGCACGGGGAGGCGCATGGCTGATGTCAAGGGGCAGATCGTCGTCATCGACGACGACGAGGGGAACCGCCGGAGCACCGAGATGGCGCTGCGCAAGGACGGCTACGCGGTGGCCTCGTTCGCGACCGGCCAGGAAGGGATCGAGCACTTGAAGACCCGCGGCACCGATCTCCTGGTCACCGACCTCCGGATGCCCGGCATGAACGGGCTCGACGTCCTGAAGCAGGCCAAGGGGATCGACCCGGGGATCGCGGTGCTGGTCATCACAGGGTTCGGATCGATCGAGTCGGCCGTCGACGCCATGAAGCAGGGAGCCGACGATTATCTGCAGAAGCCGGTCAACCTGGTCGAGCTGCGCAAGCGGGTGGCGGCCGCCGTCGAGAAGCGCCGCCTGGCACAGGAAGTCCAGCGTCTGCGCGAGCGCCTGGACGAGAAGTTCTCCTTCGGGCAGATCGTCGGCGCCTCGCGCGGCATGCAGCAGGTGCTGCACCAGCTGTCGCTCGTCGCCCCCACCAGGAGCAGCGTCCTGATCACCGGGGAGAGCGGCACCGGCAAGGAGCTGATCGCCAACGCCCTGCACCAGAACTCGCCGCGCAAGGAGTCCAGATTTCTGCCGATCAACTGCGCGGCGATACCGGCCGACATCCTGGAAAGCGAGCTGTTCGGGCACGAGCGCGGGGCCTTCACCGGCGCGGTGCAGCGTAAGACGGGGAAGTTCGAGCTGGCCGATCGCGGCACCCTGTTCCTGGACGAGATCGGAGAAATGCCGCTTCCCCTGCAGGCCAAGATCCTGCGCGTGCTCGAAGAGCGCTCCTTCATGCGCGTCGGAGGCACCGAGACGATCCAGGTCGACGTCCGGATCATCGCCGCCACCAACTCCGATCTGGAGGCGAAGGTCGCGTCCGGGGCCTTCCGCAACGACCTGTACTACCGGCTGAAGGTGGTGACGATCGCCATCCCGCCGCTGCGCGAGCGGCCGGAGGACGTCCCTCTGCTGGCGCACCGCGTCTTCGAGCTCTTCAAGGCGGAGAACAACCGACCCGAGCTGGTGCTTGCGCCGGAGGCCGTGGAGGGGCTCGCGAGACGGCGCTGGGAAGGGAACGTGCGCGAGCTCCGGAACCTCATGGAGAGCCTGGTGGTCCTGGCCCGCCCCGGCACGACGCTCATCGGGCCGGGCGACCTGCCGGAAGCCGATCGCGTCCCTCTGCAGCCGGGCGTCCCCGGGCCGGGGCCGGAGGACGAGGCCGGGCCGGCCCCGAGGACCATGGACGAGATCGAGAAGGAGGCGATCCTCAGGACCCTGCAGGAAACCGGTGGGAACCGCACCCGCGCCGCCGAGATCCTCGGCATCGGACTCAGGACCCTGCAACGCAAGCTGAGGGATTACGGCCAGGCGGTCGGGGAGGAGTGATCCGAGCCCGCCGGTCGGCCGATGACATCCTGGCGGCCAGACCGGCGCGATCCGTATCCGGGCGCCAATTTGGCGCGCGGTGACGATGCTCTCCGATCCCCCCGAGCGCGCTATCGGCCGATCCGGCGATGGCACGCCACTTGCTGCGTTGCCCCTGGCTCGGTGCGTGCCGTACGGGCCGTTCTTGACGGAGATTTCACGGCGGGCATATACTCGCCACATCGGGAGGAACATGACTCTGATGAAGAAGAACAGTCAATTAATCACGCTGGCCACGATCGCCGCGGCCTGCGTGATCTTCGGCATGGTGCTGGCCGGCGGCCTGAACCTCACCCGGCCCGGGCGCGCCGAGGGAGCCGTGGACCGCCCGCTGCACGCGGCGGCGGTGGCCCAGCGGGCGGCGATCCAGGGCGCCCCCTCGATGATTCCCGCCTCGTTCGCGGACATCGCCGAGCGCGTCAACCCCGCGGTCGTCAGCATCACCTCGACCGAGGCGGTGAAGTCCTCCGGCCGGGGTCGGCAGCAGCCGTTTCACGGCGATCCGTTCGAGTTCTTCTTCGGCCCGGGGCCGCAGCGGCGCCTCCCACAGCAGCAGGAGGAGGAGCCGCACTTCGAGCAGAGCGGCGGCTCGGGCTTCCTGATCGGCGACGACGGCTTCATCCTCACCAACTACCACGTGGTCGAGGACGCGACCAAGATCAAAGTCAACCTGAGCGGCGATCGGCGCGACTACCCCGCGGACGTGGTCGGCACCGACCCGGGCACCGACCTGGCGCTGATCAGGATCAAGGTGGACAAGAGGCTGCCGGCGCTGTCACTGGGTGACTCCGACGCCATGCGCGTGGGCGACTGGGTGATCGCCGTCGGCAACCCGCTCAACTACGAGCACACCGTGACGGTCGGCGTGGTGAGCGCCAAGGGGCGCCACCTGCCGCAGCTGTCCCGCGACTTCTCTCTCGACAACTTCATCCAGACCGACGCGGCCATCAACTTCGGGAACTCGGGCGGCCCCCTGGTGAACCTCGCCGGCGAGGTGATCGGCGTCAACACCGCCATCAGCAGCGTCGGGCAGGGGATCGGATTCGCCGTGCCGATCAACGTGGCCCGGGACATCATGGAACAGCTCAAGTCGAAGGGGAAGGTGTCGCGGGGCTACCTGGGGATCAGCCTGGGCGAGATCACCCCCGACCTTCAGGAGGCCTTCGGGCTCAAGACCGACAAGGGCGCGCTGGTCCAGTCGATCCAGCCGGGGCTGCCGGCCGACGAGGCGGGTCTCAAGCGCGGCGACGTGATCGTGGCGGTCGACGGACACTCGATCGAGAGCACCAACGAGGTGGTGCGCATGGTGTCCGCCAAGGAGCCCGGCTCGACCGTCAGGCTGACGGTCAACCGCGGCGGCAAGGAGATGACGCTGAACGCCAAGCTCGCCGAGCGGCCGCTTCTCGGCCGCGGCCAGGAGCCGGGCGCGCGACCGGGCGAGCCGAGCGAGGAGCCGAACGAGAAGATGCTCGGCATCTCGGTCGACGACCTGACGCCGCAGATCCTCCAGGAGCTCGACCTGCCGAAGGAGACCGCCGGCGTGGTCGTGACGCGCGTGTCCAAGGTCTCCCAGGCGTACGAGAAGAACCTCGGGGAAGGGGACGTGATCACCGAGTTGAACCGCGCTCCGATCAAGAGCGTGGCCGATTACCGCCGGGAGCTCCACAAAGTCAAGGAGGGGGGGCTGGTCGTCTTCTACGTCATCACTCCCCCGAGCCGGACCCAGTCAGACGCCGTGTCGCGCTACGTGACCGTCCGGCTCCAGAGCAACGACTGACGGCTCTCCGGACAACTCAAGACCGTTGCATCGGCGGGGTCCCGGTTCCCGGGCCCCGCTTTTTGCTATCATCGGGGACCTGACCGCCGGCCGGCGAGCGCCGCCGGATCGACCGGCCCCGGCCGACGCTCCGTCTCCTGACCACCGGCGCCCGAGTCCTGATGAAGAGCAAGATCCTGGTCATCGACGATGAGGAGGCGATCCGCAAGTCCCTGCGGATGGTCCTCGAGTACGAGGGCTACGAGTGCGTCGAGGCGGGCGCCGGCCCGGAAGGGTTGGAAGCGATGCGCCGCGAGAGCCCGGACGCGATCCTTCTCGACATCAAGATGCCGGGAATGGACGGCCTGGAGGTGCTGCAGGCGGCCCGGGCCAGGGACGCGCACACGCCGATCCTGATGATCTCGGGGCACGGCGACATCCCCACCGCGGTCGAGGCGATTCACCAGGGTGCGTACGACTTCCTGGAGAAACCGCTCGAGTCGGAACGCGTTCTCACCGCCCTGCGCAACGCCATCGAGCGCAAGAGGCTGCGCGACGAGAACCTGCGGCTGAGGCATCAGGTCGAAGGGCGCCTGCAGCTGATCGGCGGGGCCGGGGCGCTCAAGTCGGTGCGCGAGTCGATCGCCCGGGCCGCCCCGAGCCATGCCACCGTGCTCATCACCGGTGAGAGCGGCACCGGCAAGGAGCTGATCGCCTGGGAGATCCACCGCCGCAGCCCGCGCGCCGAAAAGGCGTTCGTCAAGGTGAACTGCGCCGCCATCCCCGAAGAGCTGATCGAGTCGGAGCTGTTCGGCCACGAGAAGGGGGCGTTCACCGGCGCCACGGCCCGCCAGACCGGCAAGTTCGTGCAGGCCGACGGCGGCACCATCTTCCTCGACGAGATCGGGGACATGAGCCCCCGGACCCAGGCGAAGGTCCTGCGCGTCCTGGAGGGAGGCGAGGTCGAGCCGGTCGGGATGGCGAAGACGCTGCGCATCGACGTGCGGGTCATCGCCGCCACCAACAAGGACCTGCGCGCCCAGATCCGTGCCGGGGCGTTTCGCGAGGATCTCTACTTCCGGCTCAACGTCGTGCCGATCGTCTGCCCGCCGCTGCGCGAGAGGCGCGAGGACATTCCGTTGCTCGCCGATCATTTCCTCGCGACCCTGAGCGGTGAGAACAACCTCAAGCCGAAGCGCTTCTCCCCGGAGGCGCTGCAGCGCCTCGCGGAGCGCCCCTGGCGCGGCAACGTGCGCGAGCTCCGGAACGCGATCGAGCGGCTGCTGATCATGGCGGAGCACGAGACGATCGAGGCGGCGGACGTCGACGCCTTCGAGCCGGAGACCGTCTCCCCGGCCGGCGCCGCGGGGGAGGGGACGCCGCAGGCGCCGCGCTCCACCGGAGCGGCCCCGGAAGGCCCCGACCCCGGCCGCTTCCGGACTCTCCAGGAGTACAGGGACGAGGCGGAAAAGATCTTCATCCTGCGCAAACTCCGGGAGTTCCGCTGGAACGTCTCGCGCACCGCCCGCGCCATCGAGACCCCCCGCAGCAATCTCTACAAGCGGCTGGAGCACTACGGCATCTCGCGGGACCAGGTCCAGGAATGAGCGACCGCCGCGCCGTCGTCATCGTGGAGGGAGTGCGGACCCCTTTCTGCAAGGCGTGGGGGGTGCTGAAGGAGGTTCCGGCCGACGAGCTCTGCCGCATCGCCCTCGGTGAGGCGATGTCGCGGGTCGACCTCGATCCCGCGGTCATCGACGAAGTGATCATCGGCAACATCGCGCAGCCGGCCGAGACCACCACGCTGGCGCGGGTGGCGGCGCTCAAGGCCGGGGTGCCCCGTCGCGTCCCCGCCTTCACGATCAACCAGAACTGCGGCTCCGGCCTGCAGGCAATCGTCACCGCCTATCACCGCATCGAGTCCGGCCTCGCCGACGTGGTGATCGCCGGGGGCGTCGAGTCGATGTCACGCATTCCGTTCCTCCTCCCCGAACGCTTCACCGATCGGGTCATGGACCTGCGCCGGGCGCGCCACCTGCCGCAGCGGCTGGCGGCGCTGCTGCGCTTCAGACGTGGGGACGTCACGCCGGTCTCGGCCCTCGAGGTGGGGCTCCGGGACGCCCTCTGCGGTCTCAACATGGGAGAGACGGCCGAGGTGCTGGCGCGTCGTTACCACATCACACGCGAGGAGCAGGACGCCTTCGCACTCGAGAGTCACAAGCGCGCCGTGGCGGCGCGGCCCCGCCTGCGCGAGGAGATCGTGCCGGTCTTCCCGCCGCCCCGGCTCGATGCCGTGCAGGACGACGTCGGTCCGCGCGAGGACCAGTCGCTGGAGGCGCTGACCCGCCTGAAGCCGGCCTTCGATCGGCGCTACGGCACGGTGACCGCCGGCAACTCATGCATGCTCACCGACGGGGCCGCCTGCGTCATCGTCGCCTCGGAGGAGAAGGCCCACGCGCTCGGTCTTCCGTACCTCGGCCGTATCCGCTCGTACGGGTTCGCGGGGCTCGACCCGGCGACGATGGGGCTGGGCCCGGTCCACGCCACCGCGGTGGCGCTGCGGCGGGCGCAGATCGGGATGGAGGATCTGCAGCTGTTCGAGATCAACGAGGCGTTCGCGGCGCAGGTGCTGGCGGTACGCCGGGCCTTCGCCTCGGCCGAGTACGCCCGCGACGAGCTGGGCCTCGCCGCAGCGATCGGCGAGCCCGATCCGGAGCGGACCAACGTCAACGGCGGGGCCATCGCCCTGGGGCATCCCGTCGGCTGCTCCGGGGCCCGGCTGGCCCTGACTCTCCTCAGGGAGATGGCGCGCCGCGACCTGACGCTCGGCCTCGCAACCCTCTGCATCGGCGGCGGCCAGGGGGCCGCCCTGATCCTGGAGCGCTCGTGAACGGGAACGAGCGGATGGGGACGGAATCGCGGGGGGAGGGCACCCTGCCGCTCGAGGGCCCCGGCGTCCTGTTCGAGACGCGGCGCGACGGGCTCGCCTTCCTGATCTTCGACCGTCCCGGCGAGAAAGTGAACGTCCTCAACGCCCCGATCGTCGCGGCGCTCGAGATCCTGCTGGACCAGGCGGCTCACGACAAGAACGTGCGTGGTCTCGTGGTCATGAGCGCCAAGCCGGGGTCGTTCATCGCCGGCGCCGACGTGCGGGAGATCGCCTCCCTGCGCTCGGCCCAGGACGCCGAGAACGCCTCCCGCAAAGGACACCGTCTCTACGACAGCCTGGAGCGGCTGCCCTTCCCGGTGGTGGCCGCGATCAACGGCACCTGCCTCGGGGGCGGGACCGAGCTGGCGCTCGCCTGCCACTTCCGGGTGGCGGCCAACGATCCGCGCACGGAGATCGGCCTGCCGGAGGTGCGCCTCGGGATCATCCCCGGCTGGGGCGGCACACAGCGCCTGCCGCGCCTCGTGGGTCTCGGCCCGGCCCTCGACCTGATCCTGACCGGCCGCTCGCTCGACGCCCGCCGGGCGCTCAAGATAGGCCTCGTGGACGAGGTGGCGCCGCCGGAGTACCTGCTGGAGGCGGCCGAACGGCTGGTGCGGGCCGCGGCCGACGGCCGCCGCCGGGCGCGACGCAGGACCGGCGACGGCCTTCCCGGCGCGCTGAACCCGATCCTCCTGGCGCGCACCGCCATCGCCGCAGGCCTGGCCCGCCGGAGCCTGCGCCGGCGGGTCGATCCCTCGCAGTACCCGGCGCCGTACCGGGCGGTCGAGGCGGTGATCCACGGTCTGCGGCGCGGCCTGCAGCAGGGGCTGCGGCGCGAGGCGGAGCTCCTGGGCCAGCTGGCCGCCGGCAGCACCTGCAAGAATCTCGTCTCCCTCTTCTTTCTGCAGCAGGCGGCGCGCCGCGATCCCGGCGTGGACGAGCCGGTGGCCCGCCCACGCGAAGTGCGCGCCGCGGCCGTCATCGGCGCCGGGGTCATGGGAGGCGGCATCGCGCAGGCTCTGGCGCGCGCCGGCATCCCCGCGCGCATGAAGGACATCGATTCCGGCGCGCTCGCGAACGGCGTGCGTGCGGCCTACGACCTGTTCCGGGCCGAGCTGCGCAAGCGCCGGATCGAGCGGCGCGACTTCGACCAGAGGATGGCGCGCATCGCTCCCACGCTCGACTACACCGGCGTGCGGCGCTGCGATGTCGTGATCGAGGCGGTGGTCGAGCGGCTGGAGGTGAAGCACCGGGTGCTCGCCGAGGTGGAGGCGGCGATCCCCGAGGGGTTCATCTTCGCCACCAACACCTCCTCGCTGCCGATCGCCCGGATCGCCGAGAAGGCGCAGCGGCCGCAGGACGTCGTCGGGCTGCACTTCTTCAATCCCGTGCATCGCATGCCGCTCGTCGAGGTGATCCGCGGCCCGCAGACGTCGTCGGAAGCGGTGGCGACCGTGGTCGCCCTCGCCAAGAGGATCGGCAAGACGCCGATCGTCGTCGGGGACGCGCCGGGTTTCCTGGTCAATCGCATCCTGATGACCTACCTCGGCGAGGCGCTGCAGATGGCGGAGGAGGGGGCGCGCATCGAGGAAGTCGATCGGACCATGGTCGACTTCGGCATGCCGCTGGGCCCCTTCGCCCTCCTGGACCAGGTCGGTCTCGACGTCGCCGCCCACGTGGCGGGGGTGCTCGCCGAGTCGTTCCGCGAGCGGGCGCC
>DASTNM010000333.1:0-5609 GCA_035762745.1 Candidatus Polarisedimenticolia bacterium | reverse complement strand
TTCGAAGGAAACAAGGGGGGGGTGGTCGACATCTTCACCTACAACCTCGAGACCGGCGAGATCCGCAACCTGACGCAGGACGAGTTCTACGACAGCAACCCCTCATGGTCCCCGGACGGCACCCAGGTCCTCTACAACCGGCGCATCAACGCCTTCGAGAAGATCTTCATGGTGGATGCCGCCGATCCGTCACGCAAGATCCAGCTCACGTTCGGCGACAGCAGCGATCTCCAGCCCTCCTTCTCGCGCGACGCCAAGCGGGTCTACTACACCTCCGACGCCGCCACCGGCATCTTCAATCTGCACTCGCTCAACCTCGAGAGCGGGGAGATCCGCCGGGCCACCGACGTCGTGGGAGGCGTGTTCACGCCTCTGGAGCTTCCCGTCGAGGGAGGCAAGAGCGCCATCGCCTACACGGCCTACGGGCACGGGCAGTTCCGTCTCTTCAAGATGACGCCGGGAGAGCCCGAGGGGATCGTGCGGCCGGCCGACCAGGCGCGCGAGCCGGCCGACCTGGTGCCGTTCCAGCCGCCTCTCAAACTGGCCCTCGACGAGAGCGACAAGAAGCGCTACGAGAAACGCAAGTACCACATCGAGAACGCCCCGTCCGTGCTGGTCGGCGTCGCGGACGACGGCACGGTCCTGAGCAACGCGCAGATCATGCTCTCCGACCTGCTCGGTGACAGCCGCATGCTGCTCGATTTCCAGTCGGTCGCCTCCTTCTCGAACTTCAACTTCGTCTACCTCAACCTGAAGCACCGCTGGAACTGGGACGCCTTCGCCACCGACTACCGCGACTTCTACATCGCCCGCTCGGCCCTGTCCGGCGCCACCCGCCGGACGCGGCAGTTCAGCCGCTTCTCCGGCGCCGGGGGCGAGATCTACTATCCCTTCAACCGCTACTACCGGATCGGGGCCTCGGCCGGCCTCTTCCGGCGCAGTCTCGATCGCCCGATCACGGTCGTCGACCAGAACACCAGCTCGGCCTTCCGCGAGTTCATCACGCTCAACGAGACCTTTCCGCTGCTCTCCTGGAACCTGGACGGCGACACGACGCGCTTCAGGGAGTTCGGCCCCTACCACGGGCAGCGTTTCCAGATCTCGCAGCAGTTCGCTCCCTCGCTCAGCGCCTCGGGCGACACCGACCTGTTCCGCTCGGGCCCTTTCGTCAACACGAGCCTCGACTACCGCCTCTATCGCCGGGCTATGTCGCGCTCGCTTTTGGCCCTGCGCCTGGCCGGGACCGTCAGCAACGGCAAGGGGTTCGACATCTACGCCCTCGGCGGCCTGAACCAGCTGCGCGGCTACCAATTCCGGGAGTTCTTCGGCAGCCGCGTGTCGTTCATCAACCTGGAATACCGTTTCCCGCTGGTGGATGCCCTGGCCTTCCCGTTCGGCGTGATCCGCGACATTCGCGCCTTCCTCTTCCTCGACATCGGGGCCGCCTGGTTCGGCAACGGCGAGTTCTTCCACCCCGACCTCGGCCAGGAAGTGACCGCCTCGACGAACGGAGTCATCGACCCCAACACCCTCTTCGTCGACGCCAACGGGCAATTGATACGGCGGCGCTTCAAGCTCTGGGATTCGCAGAACAACAAGCTCGCCGACGCGCGGGCGTCGTACGGCTTCGGCTGGAACTTCTACCTCGGCCCCTTCCAGCTCACCTGGTCGTTCGCCAAGCAGCTCCCGAACACGGTCGAGACGATCGACACCACCACACTGCGCTCCACCCGCATCGACGACCCGTTCCACAAGGACGGGACCGTGACCTCGTTCTACATCGCGCGCGACTTCTGAGACGGGAGCGTGGACAGGACCATGACCGTTCTGATCACCGGGATCACCGGCTTCGTCGGCAGCCATCTGGCGGAGTTCCTGCTGGACAAGGGCCTGAAGGTTCACGGGCTGGAGCGCTGGCGCAGCAAGCACGACAACATCACCGCCTTCCAGGACCGCGTGCGCCTGCACGACTGCGACCTGCGCGACGCCTCCGCGGTGCGCGAGGTGCTCTCCCGGGTGCGGCCGGGGCGGATCTACCACCTGGCGGCTCAGTCGTTCGTGCCGACCTCCTGGACCGCCCCGGGAGAGACGCTGACCACGAACATCCTCGGTCAGCTCAACCTGTTCGAGGCGGTGCGCCAGCTGAGGCTCGATCCGGTGATCCTCGTCGCCGGATCCTCCGAGGAGTACGGCGTCGTGAACCCGGATGAGCTGCCGGTCCGCGAGACCAACCCGCTGCGGCCGCTGAGCCCCTACGGCGTCTCCAAGATCGGTCAGGACCTCCTCGGCTACCAGTACTACAGGAGCTACGGCATCCGCATCGTCCGCACCCGCGCCTTCAACCACACCGGCCCGCGGCGCGGCGAGGTCTTCGCCGAGAGCACCTTCGCGAAGCAGATCGCGCTCATCGAAAAGGGGCTGCAGAAGCCGACGCTCCTGGTGGGCAACCTGGCGGCGCGGCGCGATTACACCGACGTGCGGGACGTCGTGCGCGGCTACTGGCTGGCCCTCGAGAAGGGGAAGCCCGGGGAGGTCTACAACCTGTGCTCGGGGAAGGAGCAGTCGATGCGCCAGATCCTGTCGATCCTGCTCGAGCTGACGGACGAGCGCATCCGGGTGCGCCGTGACCCGGCGCGCCTGCGTCCGAGCGACGTCATGCGGCTGCGGGGCGACTGCGCGAAGTTCCGCAAGCGGACCGGCTGGGCGCCGCGCATCCCGCTGGGGCAGACGCTCCAGGATCTTCTGAACTACTGGCGCGAGAGGGTCTGAGCGGCCCGCGACTCAGAACGTCCCGGCGCGCCGCAGCGACAGCAACGCGGCCGCCAGCCCGAGCAGGGCCCCACCGGCCGCCAGCAGCAGCGCCGCCTCGGTCGGCAGGAAGCGGCCGGCGACCAGCGCCATGAAGGGGTTCGCCCGGAACACCGCCGAGCGCTCCACCAGCCGGTGGGTCAGGATCAACCCTCCGACCGCCAGCCCGCCCCCGAGCAGACCCTGGGCCGCCGCCCCGAGCAGGAACGGTCCGCGGATGAAGGCGGCGGTGGCGCCCACGAGCTTCATGATCTCGATCTCCTCGCGCCGCGCCAGCACGGTGAGCCGCACGACCGCCCCGACCGTGACCAGCACACCGAACCCCAGGAGCGCCCCCAGGCCGTAGCCTCCACGCCGCACCAGCCCCGCCAGACCGTTCAGCCGCTCGATCCAGCCGAGGTCGTAGCGCACCTCCTCCACCCCGGGGGCCTTGCGGTACGACGCCGCCAGCCGCTCCAGGCCCCCCGCGTCGCGGTAGCCGGGCCGCAGCGCCAGCTCGAAGGCGGCCGGGAACGGGTTGCCCCCGAGCCGCTCGGAGAGATCGCGCAGCGTCGGGAAGTTCTGCCGGAAGCGCTGCCGCGCCTCGTCGCGCGACACGAAACGCGCCGAGGCAACGGCGGGGTCGCTCAGAAGCTCGTTGCGCAGCGCCGCGATCGCCTCCGGGGCCGCCCCGTCCGCCAGGTAGATCTGCACCTGGATGTCGCGGCCGAGCGACTCCACGAACAGGTTCAGGTTGAACGCGAGGACCAGGAACAGTCCGAGGATGTACAGCGAGACGCCGATCGAGGTCGCCGCCAGGAGGCTCAGCGCCGCGTTGCGCCACAGCCCCTCCCAGGCCTCGCGGACGCAGTGCAGGAGGGCGCGCAGGAGGCGGCGCATCGCTCAGACCGCCCCGGCGGGGGCCTGCACGCCGTGGTCGAGGGCGATCACCCGTCGTGCCATGCGGCGGATCGTCTCGCGGTCGTGGGTGGCGATCACCACCGTTGTGCCGTGCGAGTTGATGTCCTTGAACAGCCCCATGATCTCACGCGACAGGTCGGGATCGAGGTTGCCGGTCGGCTCGTCGGCCAGCAGGATCAACGGCCGGTTCACCAGCGCCCGCGCGATCGCCACCCGCTGCTGCTCCCCGCCCGAGATCTGCTCCGGATAGTTGTGCAGCCGGTGGTTGAGCCCGAGCATCTCCAGCACCTGGTAGGTGCGGCCGCGCTGCTCGCGCGGCGGCAGACCGACCACCTTCGTGGCATAGGAGACGTTCTCGAAGACCGTCTTGCGCGGCAGCAGCTTGAAGTCCTGGAACACCACGCCGATCTGGCGGCGCAGGTACGGGATCCGCCGGGAGCGCATGGTGGCGACATTCTCGTTGTTGACGATCACCTGCCCGGAGGTGGGGACCTCGTCGCGGAAGATCAGCCGCAGGAGAGTCGTCTTCCCGGCGCCGCTCGGACCGGTCAGGAAGATGAACTCCCCCTTCTCCACGTTCAGGCTGACGTCGGAGAGGGCCGGCGCCCCCGGCGCGTATTTCTTGGTGACGTGGAAGAGCTGGATCAAGCGCGGTCCAGCCGATCTTTGAGCAGGCGGTTGACCATCTCGGGGTTCGCCCGGCCTCCGGTGGCCCGCAGCACCTGGCCGACGAAGTAGCCGAGCAGCGCCGTCTTGCCGGCGCGGTACTTGGCGTGCTGGTCGGGGTTCGCGGCCACGATCCGCTCGATCGCCTCTCGGATCGCTCCCTCGTCGCTCACCTGCGCCAGCCCCCGGGCGCGGACCACCTCGGCCGGATCCTTGCCGCTGCCGAAGATCTCCTCGAAGACCTCCTTGGCGATCTTGCCGGAGATCGTGCCGTCGTTCACCAGCCGGATCAGGCCGCCCAGCCGCCCGGCGTCGAGCTTCTGCCCGACCGCGCCGGGGTCGATCTTCTCCTCGTTCAGCTTGCGCAGCACCTCGGACGAGATCCAGTTGGCGGCCGCCCGGGGGTCCCCCGCGGCCTTCGCCGTGGCCTCGAAGTAGTCGGCCAGGGCATGGCTCGCGGTCAGCGTGGCGGCGACCTGGGGGATGAGCCCATGGTCCCGTGTGTAGCGCTCGCGCCGCGCGGCCAGAGGCTCGCCCGGCAGGTCGCGCCGCACCTTCTCGATCAAGGCCTCGTCCACCACCAGCGGCGGCAGGTCGGGCTCAGGGAAGTAGCGGTAGTCGTGCGCCTCCTCCTTCGAGCGCATCGAGTCGGTGCGGTCCGCGGCCGGATCGTAAAGGCGCGTCTCCTGCGTCACCTTCTGACCGCGCGATAACAGGTCTCGTTGCCTGCGGATCTCGTACTCCAGGGCGTGCTGCACGAACTTGAAGGAGTTCAGGTTCTTCAGCTCCGCCTTGGTGCCGAACTCCTTCTGACCGCGCGGGCGCAGGGAGATGTTGGCGTCGCAGCGCAGCGAGCCCTCCTCCATGTTGCCGTCGGTCACGGCGATCTCGACCAGCAGGTTCTTGAGGGTCGCGAAGTAGGCGTGCGCCTCCTCCGGGGTGCGCAGGTCCGGCTCGCTGACGATCTCGATCAGGGGAACACCGGAGCGGTTGAAGTCGACGTACGATTTGTGATCGGAATCGGCGAACCCCTCGTGCAGCAGCTTGCCGGCATCCTCCTCCATGTGGACCCGCGTGATGCCGATGCGGCGCCGCGCGCCGCCCACGTCGATGTCGAGATGGCCGTCGACCGCCAGGGGCTGGTCGTACATCGAGATCTGGTATCCCTTCGGAAGGTCGGGGTAGAAGTAGTTCTTGCGGGCGTAGACCGATTTCGGGCGGATGGCGCAGTCCAG
>DASTNM010000332.1:0-2043 GCA_035762745.1 Candidatus Polarisedimenticolia bacterium | reverse complement strand
GATCGGCGTCACGAAAACGTCATCGCCGGTTGCGCTATACTGCGGACCCGTCGCAGAGGCCCGGCACCCCCGAGGAGACCAGCATGATGGATCAGCGCACGGCTCGATTCCCACGTCCCGCGGACCGCCGTGCGGGCCGCCCTCCGCAGCCGATGCTTGTCGGACGCGCGGGCGCCCCGGCTGGCCCGCTCTTCGCCCTCGCGCTCCTGTTCCTGGCCGCTCCGGGCAGCGCCGATCGGGCGCTCGCGCAAGGCGCGGCGGGAACGGCCGCCCAGCAGCCGGCGAAGAGCGCGCCGGTGAACGAGGCCGCTCCGATTCCCGCGCCGGAGGCCGAGCCGGCGCGTCAGCCGGCCGTGGCGCTGCGCCAGGGGGAGACCTTTTACCCGGTGGTGCGCGGGCGGCGCGGCGCGGTGGCGGCGGGAAACCCCTTCACGGCGCAGGCCGGTTTCCGGATGCTGCTGGCGGGCGGCAACGCCATCGACGCCGGCGTCGCCATGGTGCTCGCCGGGGCGATGACCGAGTTCGACTCCTATGGCTTCGGCGGCGAGGTGCCGATCCTGATCCACTCCGCCCCGCAGGGGAAGGTGGCGGTGATCAACGGCGTCGGCTTCGCGCCGCAGGGGGTCAAGGCCGATCTCTTCGACCCGAAGGTCGGCATCCCGGGCGAAGGGCCGCTCTGCGCCATCGTCCCCTCGGTTCTCGACAACTGCCTCGTGGCGCTGGCGCGCTTCGGGACGCGCTCGTTCTGCGAGGTCAGCGCCCCGGCGCGCGAGCTGGCGGCCGGGTTCCCGATGCCCGAGGATCTGGCGCGGCGCCTCGAGGGGGACGCGGCGGCGCTGCGGCGCTGGCCCACCTCGGCGCGCGTCTTCCTGCCCGGCGACCGGGCGCCGCGGCCGGGAGAGATGTTCCGGCAGCGCGATCTCTCGACCACGCTCGAGAGGCTGTGCGAGGCGGAGAAGCGCGCCGCGGCGAAGGGATGGGAGGGAGCGCTGCAGGCGGTGCGCGACGAGTTCTACCGCGGGACGATCGCCCGGGAGCTCGCGCGCGGCGCGCGCGAGGCGGGCGGCCTCCTGGGCGAGGCCGACCTGGCCGCCTTCAAGGCGCGGATCGAGGAGCCGGTCTCCGCCCCGTTCGGCGAGTACACGCTCTACAAGGCCGGCTACTGGACGCAGGGGCCGGTCCTGCTGCACACCCTCGGCCTGCTGTCCGGATTCGATCTCAAGACGCTCGGGCACAACTCGGCCGCCTACATCCACGTCGTGACCGAGGCGCTCAAGCTCGCCTTCGCGGATCGCGACCGCTACTTCGGCGATCCCGACTTCGTGAAGGTCCCGGCGCGCGGCTATCTCTCGACCGACTACATCCGCGAGCGCGCCCGCCTCATCGACCTCGACCACGCCTCGCTGGAGAAGCGCCCCGGCGACCCCTGGAAATACGATGCCGCGGCCCCGCCACCGGGTGCGCAACCGGCCGGCGGCGGGTCGGGCGATGCGCGCTCCGCCGACCACGGCGCGGAGCCGGGGTCGTCGGGCAGGGACTCGCGGCCGCGCGACACCACCAGCATGGAGGCGGTCGACGCGCAGGGGAACCTCTTCTCGGCCACGGCCAGCGGCGCCTGGCTCCCTTCGGTCATCGCCGGCACGACCGGCATCCCGATGAGCGAGCGGCTGGAGTCGTTCCTGCTGGAGCCGGGGCACCCGAACGACCTCGCGCCCCACAAGCGCCCCCGCATCACCCTCACCCCGACGATCGTCCACAAGGGAGGGAAGCCCTGGATGGCGCTCAGCTCGGTGGGGGGCGACTACCAGGATCAGGTGATCCTGCAGGTCTTCCTGAATCTCGCGGTCTTCGGGATGAACGTCCAGCAGGCGATCGAGGCGCCGAAGTTCACGACCGATCACCTCGTCGACTCGTTCGCCGGCCACCCGTTCAAGCCCGGCGTGCTGAACCTCGAGGATCGTCTGTATGCCGACGCCGGGCTGGTGGCGGCCCTGGGGGCGAAAGGGCACAAGGTCCAGTCGACCCGCTCCTGGGGGAACGGCA
>DASTNM010000331.1:0-6137 GCA_035762745.1 Candidatus Polarisedimenticolia bacterium | reverse complement strand
CGAGCCCGAGGCTCGAGACACGTCAATCGTATGGACGAGGGTCGATCTCGAGCGTTATCTGGCAAAGTGGAAGATCCGAGATGGTGGCGCCTCCGTGGAAATCTCGGACTACTTTTGCGAATTCGCTGCCGCGAACCCGACCGTGTTCCTAGAAGTGATGGGGGAAAACCGGGGGCAGTTCGACGGCTGGTTACATGATCTCGGTGACTTGTCGTTCGTCGACTTCGGCGGCTGCATGAATCGGGAATGTCTTAAGGAAGTGATGCTCAAATCTCTGGGTGCCGCTCATAGCAAGGGCGAAGGGGAGCGCATTCGCCTTCTATTGTTGGGAAAGCTTCGGCACATAGTCGTGCGAAAAGTAGATTAAAGCTCGACATGATGCGCGCCCAGGTTCTGGAGGAGACCGCCCTCATCGACGAGGAGCCGCTGCGTTTCAGGGATCGGCCGGTCCCCGAGCCGGGCGCGGGTGAAGTTCTGATCCGGGTGCGAGCCTGCGGCGTCTGCCACACCGACCTGCATATCGTCGAGGGGGAGGTGCGGGCGCCGCGGCTGCCCCTCATCCCGGGGCACGAGGTGGTCGGGACGGTCGAGCGCTCCGGAGCGGGGACGGCGCGCTTCGCGCCGGGAGCGCGGGTGGGGGTCGCCTGGCTGCACCGGACGTGCGGGGTCTGCGAGTTCTGCCGGCGGGGGAGCGAGAACCTGTGCGACCGGGCGCGCTTCACCGGCTTCCACGTCGACGGCGGCTACGCCGAGTTCATGGTGGCGCCGCAGGAGTTCGTCTACGCGATCCCGGCGGGGTGGTCCGACGTCGCCGCGGCGCCGCTTCTGTGCGCCGGCATCATCGGTTACCGAGCGCTGCGGCTGTCGCAGGCGGCCCCGGGGGAGCGGCTGGCGCTCTTCGGATTCGGCGCCTCGGCGCACATCACGCTGCAGATCGCGGCGCACCGCGGCTGCGAGGTCTACGTCTTCACGCGCTCCGAGGAGCACCGCCGGCTGGCGCTCTCGCTGGGGGCCGCCTGGGCGGGGCAGGCGGGGGAGGCGGCGCCGGCGCTGGCCGACCGCGCCATCCTGTTCGCGCCCTCGGGCCGCCTGATCCCGCCGGCCCTGCGCGCGCTGCGCAAGGCGGGGACGCTCGCCATCGCGGTGATCCACCTCGACGTCGTGCCGGAGATGGACTACGCGCTGCTCTTCGAGGAGCGGACGATCAGGACCGTGACCGCCAGCACGCGGCGCGACGGGGAGGAGCTGCTGGCGGCCGCCACCGAGGCCGGCGTGCGGGTCGAGACGGAGAGCTTCGCTCTGGAGGAGGCCGGCCGGGCGCTGGCTCTCGTGAAGTCGGGCCGGATCAGAGGCGCGGGGGTGCTGCTTCCGGCGTGACCGGCTCGAATTCCGAGTAGGTGTAGACGTTGCGCCGGCGGATGGCGTTGGTCAGGACGCGGGCCCGGGCGACGACCTCGATGCGGCGCGGCAGCCAGATCCCCTCCCCGACCGAATCGCTGTCGAGGCTCACCTCGAGCTCGTGCACCTTCGACAGCGAGAAGGCGATCGAGATCGGCCGCACGGTCCGCGCCCGGGCGCGCCGCATGTGCAGCCCGTCCACGGTGATCCAGATGCTGCCGCTCATCGCCTCCGCGAAGCGGCCGGCGAGACCCTCCTCCCGCTTGCTCTCATCGGGACTGAAGTCGAGGCGGTGGCAGGCCACCCCGTCGATCGTCTCCTCTCCCACGTAGCGGTAGGTGGCCAGCTTGAGGAGGTGGCCGAGCGAGTAGCCGCTCTCCTCGTCGTCGCCGCCGCCGTTGCCGGCGATGAGCGTCAGGTAATGCTTGCTGAAGCGGGCCAGATGCTGCTGCCGGGCGACCTCGCGCGGCCGGGCCTCCCGGCCGTCGGCGCGCTGCAGGATCTCGTCGAACCGGTCGTCGCGCGGCGTCACCCGGAACTCGAGATCCTCGCTCTTCTCCACCGCGCCGTGCGCGTCGAGATCCTGGCGCAGAGCCTGGCGGCGGAAACGGAAGCGGCGCCAGGCGGCGACGTCGGCCGCCTGGGCCTTCTGGGCGTCGCTGATCATCTGCTTGATGTCCTGGGGCGCGGCAGGAGGTACGTCGGCGGACGCCGGCGGCGGAGGCAGGCCGGCGAGCAGCAGGAGCGCCACCGCGGGCGGCATCGCCACCGGCGCCACCCCGGCGAGCCTGCCGTGCCTGCCGGCCGTCGTCATGCGCACCCCAGGCGGCGGCCAACCCCCGGCCGCAGCAGTCCCTGCCGCAGGGCGGCGAGCGGATAGAAGGTCTCGCGCCAGGTCACCCCGCCCCGCAGCAGCGTGCGGATCGCCGAGTTCCAGGCCGCCGCCAGAAGAAGAAGGACCGAGAGCGGGTGCAACAGCGCCGTGCGCAGGGGCGGCACCCCGTAGCGCCGCCCCTGTGTCAGGTAGCCGTACAGGAGAAAGCCGAACTGCAGGGCGAACGGCAGCCAGCCCGCAGCGAGAACAAGCGCCGGCGTTCCCCGGGGCGCCAGGAGGGTCGCGAGGATCGCTGCCGCCGCCGGGCCGAACGAGATCAGCAGAAGCACCGCGCTGAAGGCGACGAGCTGCGCCACGGAGTAATCGAGCCCGGCGAAGAAGTTTTTCTCCAGGCCGCGGATCACGCGCAGGGTCCCCTCGTGCCAGGAGCAGCGCACGAGCGAGACGCCGAAAAAGAGGCGCTGCCGCGCTCCCGATTCCTTCAGGAGGCGTCCGAGCTTGAAGTCGTCTCCCATGTCGAGGCGCACCAGATCGTGTCCGCCGACCCGCTCGTAGGCGGAGCGCTTCATCAAATTGAAAGCGCCGACGCCGGCCCCGCCCCGCGACAGGTCGCGGGGCATCTCGAAGGCGCGCGCCGCCAGGACGAACATCTGCCCGAAGGCGGCCACGAGGCCCCCCTGCAGCGGCGACATCGGCCGCAGATCGGGGAGGACCGCGACATGGTCGAGCCGCCGCCGCTCGGCGAGCGCCACCACCCGCGCCAGCAGATCGTCGGTCGCGAGCGCCACGTCGCCGTCGGTGAACAGGATCCACTCCCCGCCGGCCCGCCCGGCCCCCAGCCGGCAGGCGTTGCATTTGCCGAGCCACCCCTGGGGCAGGGAGCGGTTGTGGACGACGACGAGGCGCGGAGTCTCCGCGGCGAGGCGGTCGAGGATGTCGCCCGTGCCGTCGGTCGACCGGTCGTCGACGACGATCACCTCGAGAGCGGGATAGCGCTGGGCCAGAAGGCGGCGCACGGTGGTCTCGATCCCCGCCGCCTCGTCGCGCGCCGTGACCACGACGGCCAAAGAGGGCAGACGAAGCCCGGCCGGCGCGGTGGAGAGGCCCTCCGCCGCCAGCGCCTCGTCCAGAAGCAGGATGTTGCGGGATCCGAGCAGGACCAGCAGACCGAAAAACGCCCCCGCCACGGCGAGGAGCGCGCCGCAGGCGAACAGGATCGCGAGGCTCTCGGTCACTGGCTCTCCGCGGCACGGCCCGGCGCGGCGCCGACCGTGGGGGATGATATGAAATTCCCTCCGCCCCCGGCAAGCGTTTGTCCGCGTGCCGCACGGCACGTTGGAGGTCGACGGCCGGACGATCCTCAGGGAGGGGAAGATCCAGATTTGACTACGGGGCGCCGGACCCGAGGCTCGCCACGCCGTCGTGGCCGCAGAGATGAAGGAAACGCTGCAGATCGGGAGACCACGAGTCGGCGCGCTTCAGCGCCTCGAGGGCGGGGCCGATGCGGATCGCCCAGGCGAGCTGGCGCGGCCCGACGTAGGTCCCCTGCGCCAGGCCGACCAGCTCGTAATGCCCCCGGCGGGGAGCGACGACCGGGGCGCCGCTCTCGCCGGAGGTCAGCCCGAGTGACATCAGGAAGACCTGATCGTTGCGCGACACGCTGTGTACCACGGCCGAGCCGCGCAGCGCCGCCACCGCTCCCGGCCGGAACAGCACCCCCGCGACCGGGTCGCTCTCGAGAAGCGCCACGCGGTCGGCGAGCTCCAGCGCCTCGCTGTCTCCGACCGGGTAGGGGAAGCCGGGCAGGTCGATCGTCTCGGGGGCGAGCAGCAGGGCGATGTCGACGTCCTCGCGGCTGGCCACCAGCCTGAGGGGCACCCGCCGATCGCCGTCCAGAAGCCAGGTCGATCGGGCGACGGGACGGCCGTCGAGCGGAACGATGATCCGCCCGCGCGCCGTCGGCACCGTCGTCTCGAGGTGGTCGAGGGTGATGGCGTGGGCCACCGTCAGGACGTAGCGGCCGAAGAGCAGCGTCCCGATCCCCTCGACGGTGGCCCGCGTCGGACTGCTCTCCCCCGTGTCGAATGTCACCTCGGTGAGCAGCGGGAAGACCGACGACCCGGCGACGCGCAGCGCCGGGGCCGCGCCCTCGACACCCCCGAAGGCGTCGTCATATCCCGTCTCGGCCCCCTTCCGCGCCAGGGCCGGGCCCGAGACCAGGACGAACGCCGCCACCCCGAAGGCGACGAGGGCCGCGAGATGGAAGAAGCGCCGGCGGTGCCGCTCTGGGCTCATGCGGCAAAGATGGGCGCCGTCCGCCGCCTCGTCAAGTCGGGGGAAGACACCGGCCCCACCCTGTGCGCTGCGCCCGATCAGCCTCTCCGGCCTGTCAGGAGGCGGCTGGGATCGCCATCACGGCGGACCGGGCGATCTCCTCCTGCCGGATCTTCTGGACGTCGAACGCCTCGAGCGCCGCGATCAACTTCTCGATCGCCTGGTCGAAGCCCGGAACGGTCTTGCGGGCGCGGGTGAGGGGGTTGCAGCGGGCCAGGACGAAGTTCTTCACGAACGGGTGGCTGATGCCGCGCCGCTTCAGCTTGTCGACCACCGTCTTGAGCGCGGCGTCGGCCCGCGCCACGCGGGCCGCACGCTCCTCGCGCGTCGCATAGGAGGACTCGAGCGGCACTTTCAGGAACTTGTCGACGCGGCGCAGGAACGGGGCGAAGGCGCCGCCGGCGAAGCGGGCGTTCTTCTCGTACAGGAGCCCCAGCGTGATGAAGTGGGCCTCCTCGAACTGGAAGGCGGAATCCTGCTCCGAGCCCTTCCCGCCCCGCTCCATCAGCCCGCGGTACATCCTGATCACCTCGAGCGACTTCTCCTTCAGGTTGTGCGCCTTCTCGGTGTTGAGCGCCAGGATCTGGAAGGCGACCTCGGTCTCGGGCACGACGATCGCCGGCACGAAGGCCGCCTTCAGCTTCTCGAGGGCGTGGCGGCGGTGGTTGCCGTTCGGTGTCCAGTAGAGGCCGTCGGCGCGCACCGCGACGACCGGGTCGATGAAGCGGTCGAGCTTCTTGATGACCTTCAAGAGGCGCTCGGCGTGCGCCTTCGACAGGTCGCGCTGGTAGGGGGTCGGCTGCACCTTCTCGCGCGGCAGAAGCGCGAAGATCTGCCAGTGATCGCCGACCGGCTCCCGGTAGATCGCCAGCGCCGCGCCGCCGTCCCGATCGATCCGCCCGGCGAGGTCCACGACCTCGGCGGGTGGCTCGCCATCCTCCGGATGGATCGTGAACCCCTGACGCGCCATGCCGCTCAGTCCTTGTCCTTGGGGCAGAGGGTCATCTGGTCCTTGACCGCCCTGACCTTCGTCACCTTGCGGGCCGACTTGACCGCTTCTTTGCGCTGCTGGGCCGTCTCGACGCACCCCTTCAGCGTCACGACGCATTGATCGGTCTCGACGTTGATGCGCAGCGCCGCGACCGGGTGCCTGGCCATCAGCCGGCTCTTGACGTCGGCGGTGATCAGCGCGTCAGGGCAGTCGTCCTCGGCCGACGCGCGGCCCCCCGCAGCGAGAGCCAGCAGGCCCGCGACGAGCAGTGCCCGCCTGAGCCGCCGCGCCACCGCCGCCGGCCGCTTCCGGTCGGATGCCGTACGAGCGAAGATGAGCATGGTCCCTCCCGATCGCGGCACATTACTGTGAAGCCTGCTACAAGGCAAGGGGCGCAAAGGCTGAGGCATCCCCAGTTTGGAGCGCCACGCCCTGCACTCGCCGGGCACGGGTCCGGACCGCTGCGCGGTCCTCCCCTCCGCTCGCCTCGCTCCCCCCACCGCGCTGAGACGCGCGCGGCGGGGCCCGGTCGCTCGGTCTCGCAGGGCCCGTCGACCGCAGGACGCGGCGCTCCAGCCC
>DASTNM010000330.1:0-10032 GCA_035762745.1 Candidatus Polarisedimenticolia bacterium | reverse complement strand
TGTAAAACGATGTAAAGCGTCCGCTGGAGCGCCTGACGGAAGGATGGGACAGGCCTCGAGCGCGCTCTTGGCTTGACTTTGCCGGCGACTGAGGTATAAGTACGCTGCGATTTTCGAGGCGCCGCGGCGCGGGAGGAAGGGGCGTGAATTCGACGGGGCGAGGTGAGGGCGTGACGATCTGGCTGACCGGCCTGCCGAGCGCCGGGAAGAGCACCATCGCCCTGAAGCTCAAGGAGATGCTGGAGGCGCGGGGACAGTCCCCGGTCATCCTGGACGGGGACGAGGTTCGGGAGCGGCTGTCGAAGGGGCTCGGGTTCTCGAAGGCCGACCGGGACGAGAACGTGCGCCGGATCGCCTACGTGGCCCGTCTGCTGACTGGCACCGGGGCGGTCGTCGTGGTGGCGGCCATCTCTCCTTACCGTGCCGGGCGGGACGAGGCGCGGGCGGAGATCCGGCGCTTCGCCGAGATTCACGTCCACTGCCCGCTCGAAGAGTGCGTGCGCCGGGACGTCAAGGGGTTGTACCGCAAGGCGATCGGCGGCGCGCTGCCGCACTTCACGGGTGTCTCCGATCCTTATGAGGCTCCGCTGTCGCCCGAGCTGCGCGTCGAGACCCACCGCGAGACCCCTCAGGCCAGCGCCGAGCGGATCCTCGATTGCCTGCAGGCTCTCGGCTATATGGGGCAGGGCGAGGCGATCCCCATGCCGGTCGAGACGCTCGCCCCGATCCAGCAAGAATCCGAGGCGTGAAGCTCGCCATCCTGGGCCTCGACTGCGCGGCCCCCCGTCTGGTCTTCGAGCGATTCCGCGACGACCTTCCAAACCTCAAGGCCCTGATGGCGGGAGGGTGCCACGGGCCGCTCCTGAGCACCCACCCCCCGATCACCGTCCCGGCCTGGGCCTGCATGATGTCGAGCCGGGACCCGGGCCAGCTCGGCATTTACGGGTTTCGCAACCGGAAGGACCACTCGTACGACGGCTACGCAATGGCGAACGCCTCGGTCCTTGGGGACGAGGCGATCTGGCACGGGCTGGGACGCGCCGGGCGGCAGGTGATCGTCCTGGGGGTGCCTCCATCCTATCCGCCCCGCCCGCTCAACGGTGTCCAGGTCGGCTGCTTCCTGACCCCTTCCACCGACCGGCCGTACACGCACCCGCCGGAGCTGCGCCAGGAGATCGAGCGCGTCGCGCCGGGCTACGTGGTCGACGTCGAGGGGTTCCGGACGGACGACAAGGAGGCGCTGCTCGGGAGGATCTACGACAAGACCCGCAAGCACTTCGCGGTGGCGCGGCATCTCCTGAAGACGAGACCGTGGGACTTCTTCATGATGGTCGAGATGGGGGTCGACCGGATCCATCACTCCTTCTGGAAGTACATGGACCCGGAGCACCCGAAGCATGAGCCGGGCAATCGCTTCGAGGATGCCATCCGCCAGTATTACCGGCACTGCGATCAGGAGCTGGGGGAGGTGATCTCCCTGATGCCGAAGGACACGGCGATCCTGGTGGTGTCGGACCACGGCGCCAAGAAGCTGGACGGTGGAATCTGCTTCAACGAATGGCTGATCCGCAAGGGCTACCTGACGCTGAAGTCCTACCCCGACAAGTCGACGCCGATAGGCAAAGCGGAGATCGACTGGTCGAAGACGAAGGCCTGGGGGGACGGCGGCTACTATGGCCGGCTCTTCCTGAACGTCAAGGGGCGCGAGCCACAGGGAACGATAGACCCGCGGGACTACGACAAGGTCAGAAGCGATCTGATCGCCCAGATCGAGGCGATCGAGGATCCGAGCGGGCGCCTCATCGGCTCCCGCGCCCACCGGCCCGAGGATCTGTACCGGGAGGTGCGCGGGGTGGCGCCCGATCTGATCGCCTACTTCGGGAACCTCGACTGGCGTTCGATCGGTTCGGTCGGCCTGAAGACCATCCACACGTTCGAGAACGACACCGGGCCGGATGACGCCAACCACGACTGGCACGGCATCTTCATCATGCGCAGCGGCTCGAGCCGTGAGCCGAAAGGCGAGCTGCGCGGACTGCGGATCTACGACGTGGCGCCGACGGTCCTCGACCTGCTCGGGGTCGAGAGGCCCGCGGGGATGATCGGCCGCAGCCTTCTGGGATAGGGACGAGGCGACCGGAGAGGATCGGCCCCTCGAGTCGTGGTCGCCTGGCTCGGATCGCTCAGGGAACGCGCCGCCCCGCCGGGGGGGCGAGAGCGCGCCGGAGCGCCAGCCCCGGCAGCGCCGTCCCGGTGACGCTGGCGGGGATCGGCCAGCGCTGCAGGCGGTAGAGCGTCGGCGCGATGTCGGCGATGCTCACCGGGTCCGCCAGCACCAGCCCTCTCGGAACCCGCGGACCGTGCAGCAGGAGCGGGATCCGCTGCGTGTCCACCCCTCCGTGCCCCCCGATGAAGACCGGAGGCACCGCGTCGTCCTCCAGCAGCATCTGCATGCCGGCGCTCTGCCACGGTTCGTCGAAGAAGACGTAGAGCGAGGGCCAGCGGACCTGGTCCGTCGTCGGCACCTCGTGCTCGGCGTAGAACTCGCTGTAGAGCTCGTCCGGGGCGGCCAGGCGGCGGCCGGTATGGAGATCGACGCCGGTCTGCATCTCCGAGCGATTCATCACGACCCACGGGTTCACCGCCGATCCGGGGGTCATCGAAGCGGCGTTCTCCAGGATCGACTCGAAGATCCCCTCCTGCTCCGGCGGGATCCCGTAGAGCACGCCCACGTTGACCCCGGAATGCGCCAGGAAGGCGTCGTTGTACCCGAAGCCCGCGTTTTCCAGCGGCACCCGGATGTCGAGCGTCGGCGGCGTCTCGGTGATCATCCCGTGGTCGGCGAGGAAGACCAGGTAGGTCTGATCGAACGAGCCGCGCTGGCGCAGGTAGGCGACGAGCTCGCCGAAGAGCGCGTCGACTTCGCGCGCCAGATCGAGCACCTCCTCGCGGCTGGCCAGCGGGTTGATCCGGCTGACGTCGTCCCAGGTCGACTCGGTCCCCCGGTCGTCCCATTCGGCGGGGTTCCAGGCGGCGCCCATCTGATGCTGACCGTTGTCCATTCCCCCCAGCAGGATGTAGAGCAGATCGGGGTCCTCGTTCTCGATGACCTTCAGCGCCCCCTCCATCACCCAGCGGTCGTCGGGGAAGGCGCCCGGGTGCGCCCCCCACTCCACGAGGAACGTCGCCTTGCGCGGCGGGTCCTCGGCGGCGTCGGCGTCGCTCGGCGGATCCCCCAGGACGTAGGTCGGTGGGGGTGGCAGGTAGGGGGGCACCGAGCGGCCGTTGACCACCAGGTCGACGCCGCCCACCGGCTTCTGGAAGTAGTTCGCGATCCAGTTCTTGCCGGTGGCGATTGCGGTGAAGGCCCGAGGCTGGACCTGTTTCACGACATCGAAGGCGGTGAGGACCGGCTTCCCGGTCGGTCCATAACGCAGCATCGAGGCGTCACCGGGGCGGGCCACGACCTGGCCCTCCGCGTCGCGCCCGTAGTAGGCGGTTCGGACGTACGGGATACCGGCACCGCCGCTCAGGGTGCCGGCGAGGGCGTTGACGTGATTCGGGTCGGTCAGGGTCGGAAGGCTGGAGCGGGCCCCGGTGTAGGTCGTCGCCGCGGCCATGAAGGAGCGCACGTTCGGCATCAACCAGTCCCCGACTCGACCGGGTCCCGTGCCGTGGGCGTTCAGCTCGAGGTAGTCCGGCTGCAGCCCGTCGACCGCCACGTAGATCACCTTGCGCATTCCCGTGACCTCGGCACCCAACCGACTGACGTTGAAGAAGGAGGCCTTGTCGGTCAGCGTCACGTTCCAGTCCGCCACGGCGCCCGCCAGAGCATCCGGCGGCGCCGTCAGGGTGGCGGTGACCTCGGTCCGCGCTCCCGGCGTGAGGTCGACCGAGCCACGGCTCAGGGCACATGTCCAGCCGGGGCCGCCCGAGACCTTGGCAGGGATGAGGGAGAAGGTCTTCGGCACGACGAAGATGTTGGTGAGCAGGAGCACGAAGGTGGTGCGCTGCCCTGGTCGCACCAGGTGCCGGCGTCCGCCCGTCGCCAGCAGGTCGGAGGGGGTCCAGAGCGGCCCGGCCTTCACGACCTCGAGGTCGAGGCTGGACACGGCGCCGCTCCCCTGGCTCTGGGCCGAGACATGGATCGTGCGGCGCTCACGGCGCGACCACCAGGCCGGCGCCGTCACGTCCAGCTGGAGCCGCTTGATCCACGGGACCGCATTGGTCGGGTCGAACCCGGGCGCCTCGAGCCCGAATTGATCGACGGGGTCGAAGTGGAACTGGAAATCGTCGGAGGCTGGCAGCGTCCCGGCCGACATGGAGATGGTGTCGGGGTCGGCGCCCTGCTGCGTGACCCTCAGATCGAACGGCGCCTGGGTGTCGAAGATCAGCTTCGAGCGGCTCTCCACGGTGAAGTCGAGTCGCTCGCGCAGCTCCAGGAGCGCCCCGAAGGAGCTCTTGTCGATCCGGGCCCAGGCGGCGTGCGTCTCCCCGCTCAAGGGATCGCTGGCGCTGACCCTCACCCGCAGCGCCGCGCCTTCGGGCGCCGCGGCCGTCGCCGTCACGGTGAGAGTGCGCTGCACACTCCAGGGGGTGAGGAGAGGACCCGTGTAGGCCGCCTCGAAAGCCGTCCGGTCGGCATCGTCGACGTCGAGATCGTCGTCGAAATCGAAGCCGACACAGCGCGTCCCCTGGGGGTAGGGAATCCCGTCACCCGAATAGCACGACAGGAAGGCGTCGCGGTCCTGCTGGTCGACGTCGCCGTCTCCATCGGCGTCGGCGGAGGAGCGGCTCGGGGCGGGTCCCAGCGTGACCGGTCCGGCGTCGCACGCCACCGACCAGGCGGTCTCGTCGCCGCTCTCGATGGCGCAGCCGACCTCGACCGCCAGCGGCTCGCCACCCCGGAACCTCTGAACGGTGAGCGGCACGCTGATCGTGGCGGTGGTCGGCAGGCTTCCGGCTGTGTAGCTCTCGGACACCTGCTGACGATCCCCGACACGGACGCGGAACGAATCTCCTCCCGGGGCGGCCGACGTCGAAACCCGGCCGGAGGAGAGGGCCAGCAGAGCGAGCCCGACCAGGAGCCGGCGGCGTCTCATGGGAACCACGCCCAGACCTCGACCGCCACCCAGCGAATCAGCGGTCGAGACAGCACGTCCCACAAGGGCCGCCGGCCGGTGGCGATCTTGGCGTAGCCGGTCATCTCGGACTTCAGCCGACCGTTCGGATTCGGGATCTCGGTCACGACGCGCACCGCCCGGTCGGGTGCGTCCCCGAGAGCGACGCCGGCGCCACCCAGGAGATCGCCGCCGAGGCTCGCCTCCGACACGCCGGCGAGACCGGGCGCCGCCACCGGCGCGATGCTCACCACGCGCCCCTCGAACGTGGTGCCATGGTAGGCCCAGGTGACGACCCGCACCGGCGCGCCGAGACGCACCGCGGCGACGTCCGCCTCGGGCACCTCGACTTCGGCGCGCACCGTGCGTGAGTCCTCGATCTGCATCACCAGGTCGCGCTGGCCCGGCTCGAGATAGGTCCCGGCGATCTCCTCGACGCGCGGCGTCGCGACCCGTCCCGCGATGGGGCTCGTGAGGAGGGAGCGCGCCACGTCGACCAGGTCGTTCCGCACGAGCGCCTCGAAACTCTTGATCTCCCCGCGAAGCTCGTCGATCTCCTCGGGCCGGGCGCCGCTGCTGACCAGCCTCAGCTCGGCGCGCGCCTCCTCCAGGTGCTGCGCGTCGGTATCGCGCCGGCGCAGGGCGTTCTCGTACTCCTGCTCCGAGACCAGGCGCTGCATGTAAAGAGCGGTGTAACGCTCGGCGGTGGGGCGGCTCCAGTCGAGACCGGCCTCCGCCACCCGCACCGCCGCCCCGGCCCGCTCGATCTCCTCGGGCCGGGGGCCCGCCTCGAGAAGCCGCAGCCGCGCCCGACTCTCGTCGAGACGCCCCTGCGCGGCCTTGAGGTTCTTCTCCTGTTCGCGCGGCTCGAGGCGGGCGAGCGGCTGCCCGGCCTCCACCCAGTCCCCCTCGCGGACCATGACCTCCGCGACGATCCCCTCGACCTCGGTGCGCACGTCGACGCGCCGCGCCGGCAGGAGCTGCAGCGGGCCCCCGGTCTCGTACGGGTAGGGGATGAGGGCGATCGCGGCGCAGACGGCGAGCGCGCCGCCGGCGGCGAGGACGAGACGGTGACGGGCCCCGGGAGCCCCGAGCCAGCGCACGGCCCGCAGCCTCAGGCACCACGCGAACAACGGCTTCTGGAAGAGATACAACCCGACGAAGAGCGTGGCGATCGCGCCGGCCCCCTCGTAGAGAGGCGTCAGTATCTTCCAGGCCCACCAGAGATGGAAAGCGATGTGCATCATGCCGTAGAGGAAGCAGAGGCCGCCGTAGAGCGTGAACCAGAAGCCCTGGCGGCGGGTCAGCGCCTCGACCGGCGCCTGGCGCGTCAGCCAGGTGCCGAAGGCCGCGAGCGACCGCTCGCGCAGGCGCGGCACCTCGATCCAGTTCACCATCAACAGGTAGGCGTCCATCTTGGCCAGCGGGTTGCCGTCGAAGATCAGGAGGCAGGCGCCGGAGCCAAGCAGGAGCGCCAGCCAGACCGTGTTCGGCAGGCTCCCGGGTCGGGTCAGCCACCAGCCGATGCTGGAGATCGCCCACAGGAGGACCTGGTAATAGATGCCGGAGGCGATGACCCACATGCGCCGGTTCTTGCCGCGCACCCAGATGACGCCGCTCCAGTCGCAGTACAGGGACGGCAGCAGGTAATAGAGGAAGCCGACGCCGATGCGCGAGACCTGTCCGCCGTAGCGCTTGCACAGGACACCGTGGATCAGCGCCCGCGGGCTCTGCACGATGGCGCATGACAGCCCGAGGAGGAGGAGCAGGAAGTCCAGCTCCCAGTGCATCAGGACGGCGTCGTAGATCGCCGACCAGGCGGTGACCGTGATGTAGAGGGCCCAGGCGACCGCCGCGCCCGCCAGGAGATGCGTCGGCCGGTGGAACAGGAAGCCCAGGCAGCGGGCGGCCAGGGCGAGCGGGCGATCGCCGCGCAGCAGCGGGACCTGGCCCTGGGGCAGGAAGATCTCCGGGTCGAAGATCTCGGGGAAGGTGAGGCGGCGCGGCGTGGCGCTCGTGCCGACCAGAAGGCCGTGCTGCCGGAGCTGGCGCAGGAAGACCTCGAGGTCCTCCGGCGCGAGCGGGACGCCGAACTTCTCCTGATAGAGATCGAGGATCTCCGAGTGCGTGGTCACGCCATCGAGCTTCTGGCAGAGGAAGAAGCCCTCGGGCCCCAGCTCGAAGAGCTCGCGCGTGCGCGGGTCGCGCGCGAAGCAGGCCGGCGGCGCGCCGGCGTGGCCGGGCCACGTCAGGAGATCGAGGTCGGCGCGGAAGCGGGGAAGCGGTTCGGTCATCTCGGCGGCTCCCGGGCCCTCAGCTCTCCATGCCCGCCAGCTTCTCGCCGGCGCCCGCGAGCTTCGGATCGATCTCGAGGGCCCGGCGATATTCGGCGGCCGCGGCCTCGCGGCGCCCCCGGGCGGCGTGCAGGTCACCGAGATCGCAGTGGGCCTGCGCCATACGGGGGTTGATCCGGATCGCCTCGCCGTAGGCGGCGGCGGCCTCGTCGTCCCGTCCCTGGGCCGCCAGGGCCGTCCCGAGACGGCGGTGCGCCTCGGCGAGGTGACGGTTGTGCCGCAGCGCCTCCTGGAAGGCGGCGACCGCGTCGTCGGTCCGGCCCTCGGCCAGCCGCAGGCTGCCGATCTTGAGATGCACGAGGCCGCGGTTGGGCTTGAGACGCAGGGCCTCCCCGTACGCCGCCTCGGCCTCGGTGAAGCGGCACCGTTCGAGGTGCAGGTCGCCGAGTCGCAGGCGGGCGACCAGGAGCTTGGGACGAAGCGCGAGCGCCGCCTCGAACGCCTCGATCGCCTCCTCGTGACGCCCGGCCTTCGCCAGGAGCTGCCCCAGCTGCAGGTGCGGCATCGCCAGGCGCGGGTTGAGACGGGCCGCCTCGCGGTAGGCCGCGATCGCCTCCTCGTCCTCGCCCAGGGCCCACTGGGCCCGGCCGAGGCGGAAGAAGCCGGCCAGGAACTGCGGCTTCAAACGGAGGGCGGCGCGGAACTCGCGCGCCGCGTCCTGGAACCGACGCTGCGCCAGGTGGACGTTGCCGAGCGTGAAGTGCACCATCGGCTGTTTCGGGTTCAGACGCAGCGCCTCCTCGAACTCGTGGGTCGCCTCGGCGTGTCGCTTCTCTTGAAGGTGGATCAGCCCGAGACAGAAGTGCGCCCCCGCGTGCTCGGGGTTGAAGCGCAGCGCGGCCTCGTAGCACTCGCGCGCCCTGGCCGCCTGCTTCTGCCGCAGATGGACGTTCCCCAGACTGAAGTGCGCCACGGCGGAGTCGGGCTTCAGCCGCAGCGCCGCTTCGAATTCCTGGGCCGCTTCGGCGTACTGCTTCTGGCGCAGGTAAAGATTCCCCATCACGATGTGGGTCTCCTGTCCCTTTCCCAGGGCGCGAACCTGGGGGCCGCGCGGGCGGCGTGGGGTGTCGTCCTGGGTGTCGATCGGATCCATGCCTGGCTCGACTCCTTCCTGAAAGGCCGCTCAGCGGCCCGTCGTCTTCATCGGGTGCGCGGCGAAGAACTTCCACATCTCCTCATCGGCCGAGATATCCTGCGTCGTCGGCCCGAGCAGGAACGGCATCAGCGGCTTGCCTCCCGGCCAGGTGTGCCCGCCCCCCTCGATCCGGCAGAAGGTCACGTCATTGCCTTCGGCGCACCCCTCGTAGGTCTCGCAGGTCGCGGCTCCCTTGCTGTAGGTGACGTGGGTCGCGTCGGTGCAATGGTTGATCCTCAGCCAGGTCCTGATCGTCTGCTTGAGCGGCGGGAACTCGCGGCGCGGATGGCTCATCCGGTTGAAGTTTCCCTCGACCTTCACCTCGCGGTCGGCGGTGCCGTGGAAGATGATCGCCGGCACGGGACGCTTCGGGGTGCAGGGATCGACCATCAGCGCCCCGGCGATTGGGGCGATGGCGGCGATCTTGTCCGACAGCTCGCAGGCCAGCCGGTAGGAGAGGATGGCGCCGTTGGAGATGCCGGTGGCGTAGACGCGCTGCGGGTCGACGCACCCGGAGTCGACCAGCGTGTCGATCATCTTCGAGATGAAGCCGAGATCGTCCACCCCCTTCTCCATCGCCGTGCCGCAGCAGTCTCCGGCGTTCCAGGAGTTGCCGCGGGCCATCCCCTTCGTGCCGGTCGGGAGCGCGACCAGGAAGCCGTGCGCGTCGGCGACAGGGGTGATGCGCGAGAGCTCCTCGATCCCCGGCCCGCTGCCGCCTCCGCCATGCAGGACGATGAGCAGCGGCGAGCGCCTGGTCGAATCGAAGGACGAGGGGGCGTAGACGCGGTACTCGCGCTCCATCCCTCCCACCTGGATCGTCCGGTCGACATCGCCCGGACTCAGGCCGCAGGCGCCGCCGGCCGGTCCCCTGGCCGCCTTGGTCGGGGGACCGCCTTGCGCGCAGGGCGTGTGGACGCCGACGGCCATGACGAGCAGAACGATCCTGACACAGCTCCGGGTCATGTCTCCCTCCCTGGTGAGTCGGACCGGCGTCGGCCGCGGAACGGCGCCACGACCGGGTTCAACATCAGAGTATCGTCGGGCAGGCCGAGCAGGTGGACGATGAAGTCGGCGACGCGCTCCGGCGCCAGCATGTCGCGCGGCCGGCCCAGGGGACCATTCTGGTCCAACATCGGCGTATCGACCACCTCCGGCAGCACCGCCTGCACCCGCACGCCGTGCGGGCGCAGCTCGTCGGCCAGCGACTCCGTCAACCCGATCACGGCGAACTTGGAGGCGCAGTATGCCGCGTCGAGAGCCAGGCCGCGCCGGCCCGAGGTTGATGAGAGATTCACGATGTTCCCCCGCCCCTGGCGCAGCATGCACGGCAGCACCGCGCGGTTGGCGAGGAAGGTTCCCGTGAGGTTGGTCTCGAGGACGGCGTCCCAGGCCTGGAGGGAAGTCTCCGCCACGGTCTGCG
>DASTNM010000329.1:0-5700 GCA_035762745.1 Candidatus Polarisedimenticolia bacterium | reverse complement strand
ACGCACCAAGCACCTACACAACTCACTCCCTAAATTAGAGCCGCTTCGGTAATCATGAAGCGGCTCTCCATTTATGGGCATTCCCCCTGTCAATCGAGATCTTCGAGGCGAGCCCGCGGGAAGGCGGAGCCCGGGCGGGCGAACAGGTAACCCTGGGCGTAACGGACGCCGATGGTCTTGAGACAGCGCAGCTCGTCCGGTGTCTCCACCCCCTCGGCGATCAGGGTGATGCCGGAGCTCGTGGAAAAGCGGGCGATCGTTCCGGTCAGATCCTGCTTGATCGGATCGAGATGGACGTCGCGGATGAGCCCCATATCGATCTTGATGAAATCGGGCTTCAGCTCGGCGATCGACTTCAGCCCGGAATAGCCAGAGCCGACATCGTCAATCGCCAGCCGGAAGCCGTGGAATTGAAGGTAGCTCAGAAGCTGCCTGAAGGTCACCAGGTCGCGCACAGCGGAGTGCTCCGTCATCTCCAGAACGATTTGGGACGGCTTCAGGCCCACCTCCCGCAGGAGCGTGAAGGTCGCCTCGGATCGGAGCGCCGGGTCGTGAATTGAATCGGGCTCCATGTTCAGGAACAATAGGTGATTCGGGTCAAGGCCGCGGGCTCCCCGCAGGGCGCGGTCACGGCAGATGCGTTCCAGCTTCCAGATGGCGTCGTTCTCCAGGGCCACCTTGAACAGGTGATCCGGGCCGCTGAAGACCTCGGCCGAGACGCGGCTGAGCGCTTCGTAGCCGATGACCCGCTTTTCGAGCAGGTCCACGACCGGCTGGTAGACGGCGTGGATGGATCCCGCACGCAGAACCTCCTTGAGACGCAGGGTCTCCCGGCGCTGCTGGCGCTTGCGCTGCTGGAGCGAGTCGGTGAACGCCTCCTCCAGCGCCGAGTAGACCAGCCGCTCGAAACGCACCGAGGCGTCCTGGGCGAGAACGGCGCAGCCGATGTAGAGGCCGAGCCGCTCCTGCGCCCCGGGCGGCATGCGGTCCTCCACGAAGCGGTTCAGCTTGGCGGCCACACGGCGCCTGACCTTATCCATGTCGGGGTAGGAGATCTGCTGCTCGCCGCGCGGCGGCGACAGCAGAATCACGAAGGCGTTGCCGCTGATCATCACTTCGGAGAGGTAGTCCTCGCGGCGCAGGGCGACCTTCTTGATCTCGACCAGGAACGACGCCACATCCCGGACCAGCGTCTCGTACCCCTCCCAGCCGAGGCCCTTCTCCATCCGCTCGTTCTGCAGGACGCTGATCGACACCAGCCCGAGCTGCTTCGACTCGCGCAACATTCTCCTGATCCGGCCGAGCAGGAGAGGCACTGTGGGCAGGTCGGTCAGCTCGTCGTAGAGCAGATCGGTGAGCGCCCCGGCGGACCCTCGGCCGCTCAGCTCTCCTTGCGCCTTGAGGTCCTGCATGAGCTTCTTCCGACGGCTCTGCACGCGCCCGCTCCCGGCCATCTCAGCTGTTGCTCACGTTGTAGATGACCTCCTCCGACCCGTCGGAGAAATACTTTGGTTCGCTGCGGAACACCCTGTTCCTCCCGGCCTTCTTGGCCCGGTAGAGCGCCGCGTCGGCCGCTGCGATGAGATCCGGTCCGGTGCGGCCATCGTCAGGGAAGGTCGCCACTCCGCCGCTCAGGGACACGGTCTTCAGTGGCTGGCTCTCACGGTTCGCAAAGGGGTTCGCCTCGATGCGTGCCCTGATCCGTTCCGCCAGCACCATCGCTCCGTCTTTCGGGGCCTGCGGCAGGATCACGATGAACTCCTCGCCTCCATAGCGCGCCGGAACGTCGTCGGGGCGCACCATCTCACGCAGGATCTGCCCGGTCAGCTTCAACACTTCGTCCCCTGCCAGATGGCCCTGCGTGTCGTTGTAGTGCTTGAAATGGTCGAGGTCGAAGATGAACAGGGAGACAGGATAGTGTCCCTGCTCGGCGTCGAGGATGTGCTGGGACAGCTTTTCCATGAAGAACCGCTTGTTGAAGAGTTTGGTGAGACCGTCGGAATTGGCCATCTCCTGGACCTGGGAGAACAGTCGCGTGTTCTTGATGGCGATGCTGCCGAGATCGGCGATCAGCGCCAGCATCGTCTTCTCGTACTTGTAGTGGCGCGTAATACCGCCCACGCTGATGACGCCCTGGGCTTTACCCTCGTGCACCAGCGGTGCGCACAGCTCGGTCTTGAAGCGGAAGTGGGCCGGCACGTCCAGACTCGCTCCGGAGTGTCGCATCTCGCGGATGAAGTCGTTGACCTCCATGGGGACCTTGTGCTCCGCCACCCAGCCGATGCGTCCTTCGCCGGGATCGACCTGGAAGCCGATCTTCACGTCGTCCGCACGACCCCGCTGCGCGTTCAGGATCAACTTGTTGACCTTCTCGTCCAGAAAGAACAGCAACACCTGCGTCGGCGCGAACAGCCGTTCGGTGATCTTCATGATGTGCGCCGCGATGGCGCGGCGATCCATGCGCGAGTTGATCTCCTTGGTGAAGTCGGGCAGCAGAAGGAAGAAGTTGGAGAGCGCCGCGTTCTCGCCCTCGAGGCGCGCGATGCCCGCCTTCAGGTCGCGCATCGCTGCGACCTCCGCTTCCGGGCGCCGCGGCGCGACGCGGGTCGTGGTGCTCCCCGGGGCACGACCCAGCATCCAGCCGACCGCGAACAGGAAGACACCCAGTGCGATGGCGCCCCATCCCCAGGGCGGCAGCGCCTTGAGGGCGGTCAGAGCGTCGTTGACGAATTCCATGTCTGCGTGACCCCTCCGGCCCGGCCCCTGGTACGAGCGGGCATCGCAATCGGCCCTCGGGCGGAGAAACACCCGCGCAAACTTATGGTCCGCCGCGGGTCAATTCAAGTCGGCCTTCGCTCTTGAGCACTGACCGGTTTACGACGGCGGCGAGACCTCGGATCCCGGGCCGGGGATGGTCGAGCCGGGCCCTCTCCTTGACAGGGTGAGGTCGCCTCTCTACAGTGGCCGGCGCCGTGCCGTGGCCCAGGGAAGGGAGCCGAATGGCGAAGGACAGGCTGGATGTCAGGCTCGATCCACGCGTCAGCACCCGCGTGCGGGTCACCGTCTTCGGCGACCCGCCCGGCCAGCGGGAGATCGCCATGACGACCCGCGATTTGAGTGCCGGAGGGGCGCTGTGCGATTCGCCCCACCCCCTGCCGCTCGGAAGGCCGGTCCGGATGCGCCTCGATCTCGCCGACGACTCGGGGGCACCTCATCCGGTCGTCCTCAAGGCGATCGTGCTGCGTGTCGAAGGCGAGAGTCCTCACGTCATCGCCTTTCACTTCGTCGAGGTTCCGGCCCGGCTCCTCGAATTGATCCGGCGGTTCGTGCTGTCGACTCTGAAGCGATCCGGTGGCTGAGCGCCACTTCCGCGCCGCGGTGGCGCTCCTGCTCACCCTGGCGGCCTGCCGCGACCGGGTCTCGACATCGGGCGGGCCGATTGTGGCGGTGGACGGGCTGGGACGCTCCGTGTCGTTGCCGGCGATTCCCCGGCGCGTCGTCTCGCTCGCTCCCGGGGTCACGGAATCCCTGTTCGCGCTCGGCTTCGCGGATCGCGTCGTGGGGGTGAGCAACTTCTGCGCTCTGCCCCCCGGCCACCGATCCGTGCGACGTGTCGGCGGCCTGTTGAACCCGAGTCTCGAGACAATCCGCGAGCTTCGACCCGATCTTCTGCTCGCCACGACCAGCGGTAACGATCCGGCTCTGGCCTCCCAGGCCACGGCCCTGGGGCTGCCGCTCTACACGCTCGACACACCCAATGTCGAGGCGACGCTCCAATCCCTCGTCGGGCTCGCGACGCTCCTTGGCGATCGCGAGCGCGGGGTGCGCCTCGAGACCCGACTCCGCGAGCGCCTGCAGATCGTTCACGCGCGCCTCGCCGGACTCGACACGCCGCGGCTCCTCTTCGTCGTATGGGGCGATCCGCTGGTGGTGCCTGGCCGACCGGCCTACCTGACCGACGCGCTGGCTCGCGCCGGAGGCTTCTCCGTCACGGCCGACGCTCCGGCCGCGTGGCCCGCCTTCGACCTCGAATCGGCCATCGCACGTGCGCCGGAGGTCATCCTGACCACGTCCGACAACCTCACCCTTCGGGAGCGCCTGATTCGGGATCCCGCCTGGGAGAGGGTTCCGGCAGTGCGCGGCCGAAGGATCTACGTGGTCGGCGACGCCATCCAGAGGCCCGGACCGGGTGTCGTGGACGGTATCGAGGAGGTGGCGCGTCTCCTGCACCCTGAGGCCTTCGGCGCTTTGTCCGCCCGCTGACCGGAGGCCTGAGACGAGGAAGCCGTGCGGGCCACGATGGCCCGCACGGCCGGGGGATCGGAGAGCGGCACCCGTCTGCCCCTCTCCATGAACAGCGCTCATTCTCCCATTGGACGGGAGCGCAGGAAAGCCGGCGACGCAATAGCCGGTGCATCGATGCAGCACCTTCCCGGCGTGATACGATACCGCGCGACTGGAAGGGAAAGAGGAGGCGATGGGATTCCTCAAGGGACGGATCGAGGACTATAGCTCGCCGCTGGCCGGCGTGCCTGCGAGGCTCTACTGCGGCTACTTCTTCCTGACCTATGGCCTGGAGAAGGCCACGGGGCACTTCGGAGGGGCGGCGCTCCGGGAAACCCTCACCAAGTGGGCCGCCGAGCCGCGCTACAGGTTTTACCTGCCGTTCCTGCAGAGGGTGGCCATCCCCCACGCCGATCTGTTCGGCTACCTGGTGATCTTCGGGGAGATCGCCGTCGGGGCGCTGCTGCTCGCGGGGTGCGCAACCCGCTTCGCGGCCCTGGGCGGACTCTTCCTGTGCCTGAACTTCCTCTTCGCCAGCGGCACACCGCTTCTCAGCGTCGAAGCCCCGGCGGTCTTCACGCTGCTGCTTCTGACTGTTTACCTGACCGCCGCCGGCAGGGCCTTGGGGCTCGATCACTTCCTGAAGAAAGTGCTGCCGCGCTGGGCCGCCTGAGGAGCGCGGGCGCCCGTCAGAGCAGGGCGCCGCGGAGTCGGGCTGTCTCTTCGAGGATGAGGCGATCGTCCTCGTCGAATGCGTCGAGCAGGTTGCTGTCGATGTCGATCTCCCCCACCACTTCCCCATCTCTCATGATCGGCACCACGATCTCCGATCGGGTCGCCTGGCTGCAGGCCAGGTAGCGTGGGTCCTGCCCGACATCGGGAACCATGACCGTTCGGCGCTCCCGCGCAGCCAGTCCGCAGATACCCTCTCCGATCGGGATCCGCCGGTGTATCGTCGGCTCCCCGATCTGATTGTGCAGGACCAGTGTCTCCCCCTCCAGCAGGTAGATTCCAGTCCAGGTGTATTTGCCGGCACCCTCGCTCAGAATTCGGACGGCGGTCCGCATCTGTTCGTTGCGATCGCTCCCTTGTCCCAGCGCCTGGCGGACCCGTTCGAGAATCGCCCTCCGGTCGGCGGGCGGGCTGGCGGCCGCGCGGTTTCTCCCTCCCGACACCGACCTCGCGTCTTCCATTCCAACCTCCGCCAACCGTCGTCCGCCACCCGAACGCGGCGGTTCCTCGCTATAATGCGGGACATGCTCGACAAGGTGCCGGTCGCCCGAATCCTCGGCTTCCTGCTCCTGGCCTCGGTGATCCTTCTCGGTTGGGTCACCTACCAGGGGTACAACACCTCCGCGGGGGTTCTCAACCCTCGCACCCACATCGGCTCGGCTCTCTTCGGAATCGTCGTGGTGC
>DASTNM010000328.1:0-4854 GCA_035762745.1 Candidatus Polarisedimenticolia bacterium | reverse complement strand
GATCGCGGCGATGGTGCTTGGACCCTCCCGGTTGCGCCGGATGAAGGGCGACAGGACGTCGCGCGCCCTGGCGTCGCGGTCGAAGTTCTCGCGCTCCAGGACGAAACCGAACTTGAGATCGTGGCTGCCCCAGTAGTCGGGAACGTAGGCGCTCAGGTCCTCGCGCAGGGTAAAGCGCCGGCGGCGGTCCCTGAACTCCTCGTAGTAGGGGCCGCTCGTGATCCCCCGCCTCAGATCGATGGAGTACTCCTTGTCGGGCGGCAGAGGGCGGAGCTCGCCATAGGGATAGAGGTCGGACGGCACCGGCGTGTCGTCGATGCTGTTGTTGCCGTTGCGGTCGTCGTCCGCCTCGGTCAGCAGCCCGTCGCAGTCGACGTCCTCGCGCAGGTCCCCCTCGCAGGAGTTCGGCCCGGTGAGGCGGTGGTCCCCGTCCTGATCCTCCCCGGCGTCGAGGCGGCCGTTGCCATTGAAGTCCTCGAAGACATCGAACTTGCCGTCGTTGTCGTAATCCTCGCCCGGGTCCCTCTCCGACGCCTCGTTGAAGCCGTTGCCGTTGCGGTCGTAGGTCAGGATCCCGTTGTGGTTGGTGTCGGGGTCGAGGGTGGGCTCGATCGACGGCCGCTCGTCGAAGCTCGAGACCAGCGACTCGAGGACGACGTACGGGTTCATGACCGACGACGCCTTGACCGTCAGCATCGGCCCCCCCTGCCGCAGGGTGTAGCCGCTCTCCTCGCGCGTGAGGCTGTTGAGCCCCTGGTTCAGGAACTGCTGCGGATCGTAGTTCAGGGAGAAGGCCAGGCGGTGGTTGGCCCCCGCCTGCCAGGTGATCTTCGCGAACTCGCGGACCTCCTTGATGCCGGTGACGAAGGCGTTCGACAGCGCGTTGACCGGATCCTGCTGCTGGATGTACTCGTTCGACAGGAAGAACCAGGCGTGGTCCCTTCGGATCGGCCCGGAGACCGAGAGGAACGGCAGGTAGTCGTTGAACCTCAGGTCCCTGAGCCCCGACTCCCCCAGCCCGGCGTGCAGGCGCGGGTCGTCGGCCCCCGCGCCGTCGCCGTCCAGGAGCGAGCCGCGCCAGTAGAACTTCATCGTCCCCTCGAAGTCGTTGCCCCCCGACTTGGTGAGGATGGTCGCGAACCCCCCCTGGGCGCGGCCATACTCGGCCAAAGCCCCGGACGTTTTCACCTCGATCTCCTGGATCGACTCGATGTTCAGCTCGGCCCCCCGCTTGCCGGTCAACGGGTCGCTCGTCGAGACCCCATCGACCAGGGTGATGACGTCGGTGTCGCGCGCCCCGTGGATGTTCGGGTTGCCGTCGCCGTCGACGTCGGTCACGCCGGGGGCCAGGGTCAGGATGTCCTGGTAGTTGCGACCCAGGATCGGCAGCGAGTCGATGAACTCGGCGGAGATGCGCGTCTCGGTCGTCGTCTCCTCGAGGGTCACGACCTGGGGCCGGGCCTTGACCTCGACCCGCTCGCGCATCTCGGTCTGCCGCTGCAGGGTGACCTTGAGGGTCGCGACCCGCCCCGCCGCCACCTCGATGTCGGTCAGCGTGAGCGTGGCGAAGCCCGGGATGGCGGCGCTCAGGACATAGTCGCCGGCCGGAGGGAGCGCGGGGATGGTGAACGATCCCGAGGCGTCGCTCACCGCTCCGCGCCCGCTGATCCCCTGGCTGACGCTGTCGAGGGCGAGGGTGACTCCCGCCAGCGGCGCGCCCGCCTCATCCAGCACCAGGCCGCGCACGGTGCCGGTCGATTGCGCCCACGCCGACGCCGGCATCAACAGGCCGATCGCGACGTGAAGCGAGAGCAGGGCGCACAGGGGGGCGTACGGCAGGACGCGCACGGACCCCCTCTCGACCCTCGCCATGTGGGATTCCCCGGATGTTGCCGGGAATTGTAACTCACCGGGGGTCGCTCCCGGGTCCCCTCAGTGCCACGCCCGGCGCGTCCTTTACCCCGCACGGGCCCGCCCGGCAGCCCCTTCGAAACGGGCAATTCCCTTGACCGACAAGGGGTTATGTCCTATATTCCTGCAATCGAAATGGCCCGAGAGGCGAGCGTGAAGAGACTCCATCGGACCCTGACCGCGACGATTTCCTGCGGTCTGGTGGTGATCTGCGCTGCCGCGATCGTCCCCGGCGCCCCGATGATCGGTGAGGCGATCGCGGCCGATGCCGGCACGACGAACCCACTCGCGACGAACTCCCCCGCCGATGGGCGCGATCTCTCGCTGGCGTCGATCGTGGCGGCCGCGGCCGATCGGCCCGCCGGGTTCGGGGGGGCGCCGCGCGACCCCTCCGCCATCCTGGCGGCGGTCGCCGGCACCGACAGTTTCCCGGTGACCTGCGCCACGCCGCTCGTTACGCTCCTCGTGAGGCCCGACGCTCCCCTGCCGCCGTCCCTGCGCGAGTCGCAGGCCGCCCTGGCGGCGCGTCCGTCGCTCGACAACGAACGGGTCGCGCTGACGCACGACGGCTTCTTCGCCATCCACTACTCCGGGTCGTCGCGCGGCCTTTCGATGCTCGGGGCCGATCGCGACCACAACGGACTGCCGGAGACGGTCGATCACCTGGCGGAGGCGCTCGCCGCCGCGCGCTCGTTCCTGGTCTCGGGCTTCGGCTACCCCGCGCCTGCCCCGGATGGAGAGCGCCTCGACGTTCTCCTCGTCGACCTCGACCACGGCCTCGAGGGATACACCGCCCCGGGGCGCGACCCGTCCATTGACGCGGCGCCGGCTTCCGGCCTGCCGACCGCTGCCGCGGGAGCGAGCCAGCGTTTCATCGTCCTCGACACCGACCTCCCGGCCGAGCGCCTGATGACGGCGGTCCTTCATCAAGTGGCCCACGCTTCGCTGCTGGCGCTGGCGCCGCGCGCCCCCCACTGGTGGGCCGAGGCGACGGCGGCCTTCCTGACGGTCGAGGGGAGCGGCGATCTCGCCGGGCACGCGGCGGCGCTGCGGGCCCGCCTCGCCTCGCCCGACCGCGGCCTGGGCTCCGACAGCCTGTTGCTGATGGAGGGGTCGCTCCTCTGGCCGCTCTTCCTCGCCGAGCGCTCGGGCGACCCGGGGGTGGTGCGGCAGATCTGGAGCGAGATGGCGGCGCAGGGGAACGATCCGGCGGCGGCGACCGACCTCGTCCTGAAACGCGGCGCCGGGCTGACGCTCGCCGACGCTTACCGCGAGTACGCCGCCTGGAACCTGTTCACCGGACCGCGCGACGACGGCCGCCACTACTCCTTCAGCCGCGCCCTGCCCGAAGCCGCGCTGCCGACGGTCGGCCCCGCACTGCCGGTCGTCCTCGACCCGGTCGAGCCGGTCGAGCCGCTCGGCAGCGTTCCCTTTCGCCTGCCTGGCGAAGGTGGGCGCGGCACTCTCGACCTCGACATCACCGCCGAGGGGGGCCGCCCCGGTGTCGATCTCCTCGTCGCCTACCGCTCCGAGGCGCCGCGCCAGGTCCTCGTCCCGATCGCGCTGAACGAGGCGGGATCCGGCCGCGTCTCGATCCCCTGGGCCGACGCCCTGGAAGCCTGGATCATCCTGCGCAACGATGCCGCGGCACCCGGCGCCGCCGCCCGCTTCAGCCTGCGCGCCGCCCGCGATCCCTACGCCCCCTTCGACCTCGCCTCTTTCACGGCGCAGCCGCTCGGAGCGTCCATCGCGCTCGAGTGGACCACCGCCTCCGAGAAGGGTCTTCTGGGCTGGAACGTCTACCGCGCCGAGAGCCCCACGGGCCCGTTCGCGCGCCTCAACGACGTCGCCGTCCCCGCCTACGGCGACGGCACCGCCGACACCGGCTACATCTTCCAGGACGACACCGCCCGCCCCGGCCGCCGCTACTACTACCTCGTCGAGGGACTGACCAGCCTCGGCCTCACCGAGCGCTCGTACCTCGTCAGCGCGCGCATCCTGCCGGCGCGCTGAACCCAGCAATGCACAGCGCCGCCCGGCGAACATCTCACCCACGGGGATGCGACGGGCTCAACGTGAGGTGACCCTGGCAGGCTATCCCGGTTCCTCCTTCATCCGCTCCTCCTCGTTCGTCCAGTTGTAGAGATGCGTCTGTCGCTCCTTTCAGGACCTGCTCGTTTTGCCGCTTTCGCACTTTGCTTTTTGGCGTCCTTGACAACCTTCCGCAGATCGGTGCTACGATCCGACACGGCTCTACAGAGCGCACCGTTCGAGGGTCATGTCTTGGCCGAGCTCGGGGAACGCATCCGCCTCTACCGCAAGCAGCGCCAGCTCTCGCAGGCTGAGCTTGGCTGCCTCACCGGTAGCCATCCCAGGCTGATCAGCAAGTACGAGAACGGCGAGGCCGCACCGTCCGTCGACAAGCTCAAGAAGATCGCCGAGGCCCTGCACCTGTCCACGGACGCCTTGGTCTACGACCGCGCTCCCGACTTCGACGTTAAGAAGACGATCCGCGTCCGGCTGCTCGAGATGTTCCGCATCGCCGACCGTATGGACAAGAAAGACCAGGAGGCCGTCATGCGGCTCATCGACGCCATGGTCGCCAAGAAGCGCCTCCACGAACTTTCCGAACGACACCAGTAGAGGAGTCCGATGCGCTTCGAGAGCGAGATGATCGCCCCGATCAAGCGGCGCCTGGCCCAACGCTGGAAGGACGGCCTCGTCTTCGAGGAGTTTGGTGTGGGCTACGGCGTGGCCGACGTCATCGCGGTGCAGCCGAGCCACCCGGGGATCGATCGCCGGCGCCGCCTGGGGCAGACCGTCGCGCTGCCGCGTCGGGCCGAGGTTCAGGTCCTGCGCGCGTTACAGCACACCGACGAGGCGAGCCTGGAAGATCTGCTCGCCCTCACGGGGATCTCGGCGAAGCGCCTGCGTTACGAGACG
>DASTNM010000327.1:0-3566 GCA_035762745.1 Candidatus Polarisedimenticolia bacterium | reverse complement strand
GTGGCGGTTCTTGCGCCAGGGAGACTGGTGACGTGAACACCGGGCCGGACAAGAGGAGGCACCATCGTTTCCGAGCGCTTCTCGAGGTGAGGATCGAACCGGGGGATCGGATTCCCGTCGATCTGAAGCTGGTGACCATCGACATTGCGGTCGGGGGCGCACGCTGCGCCTCCAACCATCCCCTGGCCGCTGAGACTCCACTGAAACTCAACCTGAGTCTGGTGGGCGGCAACCTGCGCTCGCCGCTGACGATCGACGCCGACGCGCTGGTCCTCCGCTGCACCGCGAACCCCGCCGCCCCCGCGCCCCGTCGGTACGAGGTGGCTCTCGAGTTCAGAAGGATCGACGCCGAGGACCGGCGGCGGCTTCAGGATTATCTGAACGCCCTCTAAAGAAGAAACCCCGGGAGGCTTGCGCCTCCCGGGGTCTCGATGACGTGGCCCTGGCCGCCGTTCGGGCGGCGGAACCACGCGCGGGGCCGGCTCAGACCGGCTTGACGTTCGCGGCCTGGGGACCCTTGGCCCCCTGGGTGACGTCGAACTCGACGGCCTGGCCTTCCTCCAGCGAGCGGTATCCGCTGCCCTGGATGGCCGAGAAGTGGACGAAGACGTCCTTGCCCCCCTCGACCTCGATGAAACCAAACCCCTTGCTGTTGTTGAACCACTTCACGCGACCAGTTGCCACTTGCCTTTCCTCCTCCTCACCTTGTGTGAGGGAAATTCACCGGAGCTTCTTGCTCCGGGGCAGGTCGTTCGGTTCCGGGCCGGAGGCATAAAAAAAGCCCCAAGGGTCGTGCGTCCCTGGGGCGACTTTCATGAGTCCAACCAAGAACTCCACTTCCTACGAGCCTTCATAATAAGAGGGACCGCGCCCAAAGTCAAGAAAATCTTCGCGGTCATCCCGCCTACACGTCCATGGCCTTGAGGAACTCGGCGTTGCTGCGAAACTTCCCCATCTTGTCAAGAAGCTTCATCATGGCGTCGTGCGGCTTCATCTCGAACAGGACGCGCCGCAGACGGTGGATGCGCGGCAGGTCCTCGCGCGCGAACAACTTCTCCTCCTTGCGCGTTCCCGAGCGGGCGATGTCGACGGCCGGGTAAACCCTCTGCTCGAAGAGGGCGCGGTCGAGCACGAGCTCCATGTTCCCGGTCCCTTTGAACTCCTGGAAAATGACGTCGTCCATGCGCGAGCCTGTGTCGACGAGAGCCGTGGCGATGACGGTCAGGCTGCCTCCTTCCTCCGCCTTGCGCGCCGCGCCGAACAGCCGCCGCGGCTGCTCCATGGTCCGCGCGTCGAGCCCGCCGCTCAGAGTCCGTCCCGTCCCCGGAGTGGCGGTGTTGTGGGCGCGGGCCAGGCGCGTCAGCGAGTCGAGGAGGATCACCGCGTCACGTCCGACCTCGACCAGGCGCCGCGCCCGCTCGAGGACGATGCGCGCCACCGACACGTGCTGCCGCGCCATGTCGTCGGAGGACGAGGCGATCACCTCGCCGCGCACGCTGCGCTTCATGTCGGTCACCTCCTCTGGGCGCTCGTCCACCAGGAGGACGATGAGGTGGATCTCGGGATGATTGCGGGTAATGGCGGCGGCGATCTTCTGCAGCAGTGTCGTCTTTCCGGCGCGCGGCGGGGCGACGATGAGGCAGCGCTGGCCCTTGCCGATCGGGGTCAAGAGGTCGATCACGCGGGTCGAGAGCTCCTCCGGGTCCGTCTCGAGGCGGATTCTCTCGAACGGATCGACCGAAGTCAGCTCGGAGAAGGGGCGCCGATGCGCGAACTGCTGCGGACTGACTCCATTGACCGAGCGAACCTCCACGAGGCGTGGTGTGTCCGCCCCGGGGCCCCGTCCGGGGGCGTGTCGTCCCCCCGCTGGGTGGATCGGATGCTCGGAGTGACCGCGGTGCTCTCCGCGGCCGCCGCCGGCGTGGCGTCCCCCGGACGCCAACCCCTCAATCTCGCACCCCTCGATGGTCGACCCGTTGGTCCGGCGCTCGCTGGGGCCGAGACGATGCAGGAGATCGCGCGGTACGAAGACATCCTCAGGGGAAGGCCGGAAGTTTCGCAGCGGTTGCCTCAGGAAGCCGCCGCTGTCCCCGAGCATCTCCAGAACGCCGCGCGCTTCGAGCGTCGCGGCCGCGGTCGCCGCAGCGCCCGCCGCGCGAGCACCGGAAGCGTGAGAAACGTGGCCGGCGGAGGCGTGTCCTGTGTGGGCCGCCCCACGCTGGTCGCTCCTGGCGCCATGGCGCTGCCCTGCCTGGCGGTGCTGACCCTCGCCCCCTTCGTGCCCCTGTGCCTGCCCTCGACCCTGGCCGTGGTGACGGCGGCGCCAGCCCTGCCCGTGACGGCGGTGGCGTGGGGGATGTCCCTGACCGCCTTGACGGTGCTCCCCCTGAGGGGGTGGCGTCCCGTGCTTCGCGCCGTGCCCTGGCGCACCATCCCCATCCGGGCGGTGCCCCCCCGACGAGGCGGGTTGGCGTTGCGACTCTTCGGTCCGCCCGTGCCCGTCGTGGGCAGGGCGGCCATGATCGTGAGGATGCCTGTCGCTCAAGGGTAAGGCCGTTCCTAAGTCGGGGGGCAGGAGAGACCCCAGTGGAGTGACGCCTAAGGCTAGCCCGAACCTGCCACCCGGGTCAAGCGGGAAATCAACCCGGTGGCCGGCCCGGACCCGAATCCCTATATTTCGGTTGATGCGCCGTCGGCGGTACTCCGACCTGCTCAGGGTGCTGGGCTGGGAGCTCGGCCTCCTGATGGTTGCCGGGATCCTGGTTGAGGCCCTTTATGTCGAGCCGAGCCGGATCGAGGTCCGGCGGTCGCTCGAGTACGTGCCCGCCTTGCGCGCCAGCACTCCCGACTTGCTGCTGGTGCACCTCAGCGATCTCCACCTCGAGCGTTTGGGAAAACGGGAGCGGCGCGCGATCGAGATCGTCAACGCGGCGCAGGCGGACATCATCGTCGTCTCGGGAGATCTGATCGGAGCACGAGGCTCCGCCACGACATTGCAGGGGTTTCTCGCCGCGCTCCGATCGCGCTACGGCAACTTCGCCGTGTGGGGCCGATCGGACTACCAGAACGGCGCGGCGGAGTGCTGGGAACCCGAGGCCGTGCGGCGCGGAGGGTTCACTCTCCTGCGCAACGGCAGTCGAAGCGTCGGCACGCCCGCCGGCCGAATCGAGATCACCGGCGTCGACGATCCGGCCAGCGGTCGGGACAATCTGCGCCAGGCGATGGCGCGCGTTCCCCGATCCGCCTTCTGTCTCCTGGTGTCGCACGACCCGGAAGTGGTCGAGACGCTCGGCAACTGGGACATCGACATGGTGTTCACCGGCCAGGAGCCGAAGGGCGTGCTGCGGCTGCCGCCCGTCGGCGCGCTCTTTGGTTTTCCCGGGATGCACGATCACCTCGAGGGATGGTTCGACGTGGCGGGAGGAGTGCGCCTCCACGTCAGCCCCGGCTTCGGGTGGAGCGGTCTCCCCATCCCCGGCCTCTGCCGCCCACGCATTGACTTGATCACTCTGCGGGGCGGATCGCCGCCGACGCGCCGCGCGCACCGCGTGATCGAACGATCGTAG
>DASTNM010000326.1:0-6487 GCA_035762745.1 Candidatus Polarisedimenticolia bacterium | reverse complement strand
GGGATCAGAGTCCAAGATGCCGTTGACGCGCCGCATCGGCAACACCCTGTTCGCCCTGCTCCTCGGGTTCCTTTCGAAAAAGAAGGTCCGCGACACGGCGAGCGGAATGCGCGTCATTCGCGCAGAGGCGCTCTCGAAACTGCTCCCGCTCCCGGATGGCTTGCACTTTACGCCCGCCATGAGCGCGCGGGCCCTGATGGATGACGAGGTGCGGATTGCCGAGATCGACATGCGTTACCACGAGCGGATCGGGGCGTCCAAGCTCCGCGTGCTCAGGGATGGGCTCCGCTTCCTGAATGTCATCCTCTCGGCGGCAGCGTACATCCGCGTCTCCCGCCTCACCATCCCAATCATCGCCACGCTGAATCTCGCCGCCGGATTGATCATGCTCTATCCAACCGGCTTCTACCTCGCGAGCGGACGGCTCGAGGAATGGATGTTCTATCGTTTTGCCTTTGCGGGGATGCTGGGCACGATCGCGGTCACAGCACTGTGCGCCACGATCGTCAGCGAACATGTGAGCGCCCTGACTCTATTGCGCTACGAGCGCTTCGGTGCTCGGGCGCGGGGGCTGTGGCGGTACGAGAACCTGCGGCTTCTCACGGTGGCCGCCGGTGCACTGTGGATGATCGGAGCCTTCCTGAACCTGAGGGGCGTCCATGAGCTTCTCACCAGCGGACATGTCTCGCTGCACTGGTCGCGTGTCATGCTTGGTGCCTTTTTCTCCATCAACCTGGCCCAGGTCGTCGGCACCCTGTGCAGCGTGAAGATCATCCGCGCACTTCACCAGAGACAGCCATTCATTCGCCCCGAGGCTCCAACTCCCCGAGCGAACCGGTGACCTTCGACCATTACGCGCGTCAGTACGATGAGGATCTCCAGAAAGGGATCCGAATATCGGGGGAGACCAAGGAGTTCTTCATCCGAGGGCGGCTCGCTCTGGCACGGGACCTCTTCGAGCGGGTCGGGTTTCGTCCCCGTCGAATCCTCGAGTTCGGGTGCGGCATCGGGAACAACCTGACAGTGATGCGAGAGTTGTGGCCTGATGCGGACCTCGTCGGTCTCGACAACTCGGAGACCTCGCTCGAAGTAGCACGCGAGCGATTTGGTTCCGGGACGATCCGCCTCCGAACCCCCGAGGGACATCGCCAGGTGCGGGAAGAGCCCGCCGACTGGGTTTATTGCAACGGGGTCCTGCATCATATTCCCGTGCCGGAGCGTGAAGGAGCCCTGAGGACGATTCGCGATCTCTTGCGAGATGGAGGAGTGTTCTCGGCGTTTGAGAACAACCCCTTCAACCCGGGCGCCCGGCTGGTCATGCGAATGATCCCTTTCGATCGTGATGCGGTGATGATCAATCCCTATCACTTGGCGGCCAGGCTGGCGACCCTGCGTTTCGAGCGGATATCGTGTCACTTCCTGTTTGCCTTCCCGCGCTTTCTCTCCCTCCTGCGTCCGCTCGAGCCTTACCTCAGGCAGATCCCTATCGGAGCGCAGTACGGAGTGTTCGCGTTCCGCAGGTGACGAACGGTCTGTGGTGAGTCGGTCGCCATCGGCCAAGGTCCCACGGGGGTGAGCCGGGGGAGCGTCAAGGGGACCGCGGGATTCTGAATCACCCGGCTCCTCAGCGGAGGCGCTCGCGGCGCAATTCCGGGTCGAGCAGGTCGAGGAGGAGGGACAGCCAGAACCCGACACCGGTGAGCGGGTCACGCGCCGACCATTCCTCGTAATGCAGTCGACGGCCCAGAAACTTGAAGAACGACGGGCGCGCCCGGAGGCGGTCCGACGAGCGCAGGAACCAGACGACGTCGGCCGGCAGGTAGCGAAGGTAGACGTCCTCCTCCTGTTCGCAGGTCATGCCTGGATCCTCTCCGAGGGCCAGCCGATACAGCGCGTAGGGGAAATCGAGACCCGCCTCCACCAGGACGCGAATCGTGCGGGTGAAGCGCGGGTTGATCTCCATCAGTCGAGCGACACCGTCGCGCGGATCGACGATGAAGTCGCAGTCGGCCATGCCCCACCATCCGAGGTGAGTCAGGAGCGTGGAGGCCTGCTCCAGGAGGTCGCGACGCCGCACCGTGCGGTTGAGCGTGCTCGAACCACCCGTCGGCGGGTAGTAGCGCAGCTTTGCATAGGTTCCCCAAAGCCTCACATTCTGCCGGCGATCGAGCAGTAGCTCGGCCTTGTACTGGGTCCCTCCGTGCGGGATGAGCTCTTGCACGATACAGGGTCCGTAGCGGGCGCGCGTGACAGCGTGGGCCTGGCGGAGGGTCTCGGGCGTGTGAACGAATGAGATCCCGCGAGCCCCGTCGCTGACGCACGGTTTGAGCACCGCGGGGTAGGTCGCGTCCCCCGCGACCTCGTCGATGCCGGTCTCCTCCGGAAACCAGGTTCGCGGTATCGGCACACCGCAGCGAGCCGCCGCTTTCATCGTGCGGGACTTGTCGCGACACTCCATGAACGTCTCGAGATCGACGAGAGGAACGCGCGTGTAGGGATCGAGCGACTGTCGGTGCTTCGCCAGGAGGTAGGTGGTCTGCTCTCCGCACCCCAGCGTCACGACATGGGACCGCTGTCTGACCTCCGTCAGGACCCTTTCGATGAATTCGTCGGGTGAGCGAAGAGGATCGGGGAGGAGGACCCGCCGCACCGGATACCGGGAGAAGAAGCCGGCGCAGAGTCGTCGGTGCGAACCGACCGTCACCGGCACGCCGCACCGCGCCAGGGACCAGAGGATCGCCAGGGCGGGTGTTTCCTCCGCGCCGAGGAGGAAGACCGATGGAGCGGAATGCTTCAGCGGCACACGAGATACCAGGTGAAGGCCGCGATCCCGAGCAAGTAGGCCAGGACGCCTCCCCCGATCACCTGCTTCAGCCGATGCGTGCGGAATAGCGGAGCCAGCGGCCCGCCGTAGAGGCGGTCGCGGATCCGGGTGGCGGCGGTGGGACCGAAGAGCGCGGCCGGAAGGCGCTTGAGATTGCCAATGAGGCGCAGGATGATGGCGCCTCGCGGCGAGAGAGCACGCGCGAAATCGTCCAGCGACATGTCCCGCTCGATCACGATGCGCGGCAGCGCCCGCAGGCTCGAGAGGCCATTACTGCTCCCCTTGTTGTTGCAGCAAACCGTTTCGTAGCCCGCCGCCATCGCCAATCGACGGATGCGGCGGTTGTAGCCGGAGCGCGGAATGGCGAGGTGCCTGACGGTGCGACCGAGGATCTCTCCGATGCGGCGTTTCGACTCGGTGAGCTCCCGGGTCGCCGTCTCGTCGTCGAGTTCCGACAGGATCCGATGTGTCACCGTGTGGGACTCGATGGCGACGCCCCCTCGATCCATCTCGCGCATCTGGTCCTGTGTCAGGAAGCCGTCGATCCCCGCGACCCGCTCCCGCGTGTGCGTGTCGGGTTCGAGCGATACGAAGATCGTCGCCTTCTGCGCGTTGCGCCGGAGGATCGGCCAGGCGAGAGTGTGGTTGCTGAGATAGCCATCGTCGAACGTGATGACGACCCCACGGGCCGGCTGCGGGCGCTTCCCTCGACGGATGTCGCTGAATTCATCCAGTGTCAGGGTCGTATGACCGTTATCCTTGAGATGAAGCATCTGCGCCGCGAAAACATCGTCATAGGCAGTGTAGATCGGCTCGCGGTCGGGGAGGCGTCCCTCACGCACCGCTCGTCGTGAGATCAGCCGGTGATACAGGAGGATCGGGATCCGATCACGCCGGCATTCGAGGTAGGTGCACCGCAGGATCTCCCCGAGAGCAAGGGCCGGAGCGATGAAGAATGCAAAGACGCCGAGGCCGATCAGCATAGTCGTTCCGAGGCGCGGGCCCCGATCGGCGCCGGGTGGGGCGTCATCGAACGGGTATCCATTGGCGCACCCGCTCACCCCGAAGGTAGCGCAGGAGGGAGACCACGTAGGCCAGGTTGGTCGTGTTGAAGAAGACCAGGCCCGACACGAGAGGAAGCGGCGCTCCGAGCTTACCGAACAGGAAGGCCAGGCCCGTCAGGCCGTAGTAGACCATCTGCGCGGCGAGCAGCCAGCGGTAGAAAGACCCCTCGCCCAGAAGGACCAGGTTCAGGCACAGCACCAGGAGGAGCGCCGGCCCGACCGTCCAGCGCAGGAACTTGTGAGAGACGACCTGAAAGCAGTACATCGGCGCCTGCAGAAGCGGCAACCGTGGAAGGGCGTAGGCCATGAAGCGCCACGCCCGAAGCGCGATCCTCAGCCTGGCGCGAAACTCGTCGGCTGTGCGCTGCCGTGAGCTCTCCATGGACAAGGCGTTTTCCTCGAAGGTTGTCCGGTGCCCCTGCATGGCGACGTGGAGGGGATCGACCATGTCCATGAAGGTGTCGGGTGGCCCCGGCCTGAACAGGGACGCCCGTATGCTGTGGATCGACCCCGAAGCGTTGAAGCCCGACCCAAATGCCGCTTCGGCGCGACGGAGCGCCAGGGCGTACTTCTGGTAGACCCTGAACCCGCGGGATGTGAGGCTGCGGTCGTAGCTGTAGCCCACCCGTCCTGAAACGCAGCCGACGCGCGGATCGGCGTAGTGGGACGCCAGGAGAGCGACCGCATCGGAGGACCAGCGTCCGGTCGCGTCCGAGAAGACCAGGATCTCGCCGCGTGCCTGACGGACCGCCTCATTGAGCACGGCCGATTTGCCGAGACCTCCTTCGAACCGCAGCAATCTGACCCCCCGATCGGCGAAGCGGCGGACGATGGCGTCCGTCCGGTCCGTCGAGCCATCCGACGCCACGATGATCTCCAGCCTGCCCGGGGGGTAGTCGAGCGCCAGCGAGTTTTCGACCTTGGCGGCGATCGATGCCTCTTCATTGAGGGCGGATATGATCAAGGACACGGAGGGGGTGATCGTCTCGCGTTTGAATTTCTTTGCAAACGCACGGCTCAGGGCCATGACGGCCAGCGGATACAGGGTCATCGAATAGATGACCGAGCCGATCAACAGCCAGAGACCTGCTTCGACGACGACCAAATCGTTACCCGGCTCCCTTCAATTCGAGACCGCAAGCGGCTATTAAATCAGAAGTGGCCCGGGAGCGCCCGGCACCGGCAAACTGTGGCATCCATCCCGGCCGCCTGTCTAGGCTTGTCTCTTCCCGAGCCGCTGCCGGAAGTAACTGACGGTTTTGCGCAGACCGGAGTCGAGGCCGACGCGCGGTGACCAGCCCAGGGCCTTGGTGGCCAGCGTGATGTCCGGCTGGCGGACCTTGGGGTCGTCGGTCGGAAGGGGGCGGTGGACGATGCGGCTTCGGGATCCGGTCAGGTCGATGACCTTGCGGGCCATCTCCAGAAGAGTCAGCTCGCGGGGGTTCCCCAAATTCATCGGTCCGGGGTCGCGCGACATCAGCAGGCGGTAGAGCCCTTCGACCAGGTCGTCGATGTAGCAGAAAGAACGGGTCTGGGAGCCGTCTCCATAGACCGTGACCGGCTTGTGGCGCAGGGCCTGGGACATGAAGGTCGGGATGGCACGGCCATCCGCCAGCCGCATGCGCGGCCCGTAGGTGTTGAAGATGCGCGCGATCTTCGTCTTCACGCCGTGTGTGTTCCGGTAGGCGACGGTCAGCGCCTCGGCGAAGCGCTTCGCCTCGTCGTAGACTCCTCGGGGCCCGACCGGGTTCACATTGCCCCAGTAGGACTCCTTCTGCGGATGCACCAGAGGGTCGCCATAGACCTCGGAAGTGGAGGCCAGCAGAAAGGTCGCCCCCTTGGCCTTCGCCAGTCCCAGGGCCTTGTGCGTGCCGAGCGATCCCACCTTCAAGGTCTGGATCGGAAGCTCGAGATAGTCCTTCGGGCTGGCGGGACTGGCAAAGTGCAGGATGTAGTCGATCGGTCCTTCGATGTAGATGTAGTTGGTGATGTCCAGATTGATGAACTTGAAGGATCGGCTGCGGATGTGGGCGATGTTATCGGTGCTTCCTGTGAGGAGATTGTCGACGCAGAGGACTTCGAACCCCTTGTCGAGAAAGTAGTCGCACAAGTGGGAGCCGATGAAGCCCGCGCCACCGGTGATCAGCACGCGTCTGCGTCCGCCCGATCCCTGTCGCTTCGGTGCTCTCGACCCGCGACTCACGCCCCCTCCAGACCGAAGTATTTCTCCGCGAGACGTTCGACGGAGCTCTCGCCGCGGAACATCTTCTGATATCGAATCTGGCCTGCCTGCCCCATCTCCCTGAGCCGGGAAGGCTGGGCGAGCAGCGCCGTGATCGCCTCTGCCAGCTTGTCGGGACTGTCCGGCTCGACCAGAAGCCCGGTCTCGTCATCGACGACCGCCTCCCGGATGCCGCCGACGCCGCTGGCGACGACCGGCAGCCCCAGGGCCATCGCCTCGAGGACGGCGAGAGGGACCCCCTCGGAGCGCGAGGGCTGAACGTACAGATCGGTCGCCATCAGGAGCTGCCAGCCTTCATCCCTGACCCCGGCCCAGTGGACGCGGCCAGGGAGGCCGAGGTGGGCCCCCTTCATCGGC
>DASTNM010000325.1:0-3715 GCA_035762745.1 Candidatus Polarisedimenticolia bacterium | reverse complement strand
CCGTCAGCGTGGTCAGCCGATGGTCGAAGTCGAACGCCGTCTTCCCGTTGATCCCGAGCGACTGATAATCCTTCTCCCGCGAGAAATGTCCGCCGATCGTGGGCGTAAACGACTTGAACGACCGCAGCCATTCCCCATCCAGGGCGAGCCGGGTGTCCATGAACTTCCGCATCGGTATCTCGCCGGCCGAGAGGGTGGTGACGTTCCCCGAGGCGCTCGTGACCGTCTGCGTCTGGCCGCTCGGGAGGGAGCCTCGGGGCGACGCGCCGGTGATCGAATCGATGACGAGCTGCCCGAAGAAGGACTGGCCGTTGGGGAAGAGGCGCGTGAAGCGAACCGTGGGCTCGACCACCGAGACGCGCTCGGAATAGACGAGCCCGGTGACGTCCAGCTGCTTGGTGGGAGGGGCGTCGGCGGTCTGCGCGATCGCCGGCGCACCCGAGGCCAGGAGCATGCAGGCCGCCGCCTTGAGCCTGCCGAGGACGTACTTCGTGCGCGGCGTGGTTTCTAGTTGCACCCGCAGCCCCCGCCGCTGACGTCCGCGCCGCCGGTCGAGCCTTCCTTGCTGAAGTAGATGTGCTGGTCCACCGCATGCAGCATCGGGCAGGGGACGAACTGCATCTTCTTCTCGGCCAGCAGGTCCCGATCCCAGGGCCGGATGCGGGCCGCCGCGCATCCTCCGGCCGGTGCCAGGAGGACGAGGATCAGCGTCGCACGCAGCAGTCGTCTCGTCGGTCGCGTCATTGAGGGAGAGCCTCCTTGATCAGGGCTTCGATCTCCGCCGTCTTCTTGGAGTCGAACCCGGCCTCGGAATGCAGGATCGCGCCGGTCGGGCCGACGAGGAAGCTCGACGGCATCGTCGGCACGTTGAACGCCTCCGCCGTCTTGCCGGCGGGGTCGAACGCCACGAGGAACGGGGCGGGGTAGTCGGCGAGGAACTCGTTGGCGGCTTCGCGGCTCTTGTCGAGATTGATCGCCACGATGACGAGTCCCTTCGCGGCGTAGCGCTCGTGGAGCGATCGCAGCCACGGGAACGACATCCGGCACGGACCGCACCACGAGGCCCAGAAATCGACGTACACGAGCTTCCCGCGAAGCGCCTCCAGGGAGACCGTCCCCTTGCGACCGGGCAGCTCGAAGGCGGGAGCGGATGCCGGGGGCGCCGCGACCTCCGGTGTCTTGCGCGCGAACGCCGGCAAGGTGAAGAAGAGAAGGAGCAGAAAAAAGGGTCCCCGGGACCTCATGTCTCGCTTGCCTCGATCATTGGCCGCGTCGGGTGATCGCGCGCGCCCGCGCGCCCGCCCCCGTAAACCTCTCCGGGGCGCGGCATCGGACGTCGATGATACGCCGGGGATCGGACAAAGGAAAATTCGCGCTCGTGAGGTCTCAGGCTTCCACCGGCAGACTCTGCTAAACTGGGCGAACCAACATGATCCCCCCTTCACCCGGAACCGCCGGCCAGCGTCTCCACAAGGCGCTCCAGGAGAAGTTCGGCTTCGACCGGTTCCGGCCCGGGCAGGAGGAGGTGACGACGGCGGTCCTCCTGGGGCGCGACCTGGTGGCGGTCATGCCGACCGGGTCGGGGAAGTCGCTCTGCTTCCAGCTGCCGGCGCTGCTGCTCGAGGGAACGACCCTGGTCGTCTCGCCGCTCATCGCTCTCATGAAGGACCAGGTCGACGGGCTGCGGTCGCGAGGGGTCGCGGCGGCGGCGGTGCACTCCGGGCTCAGCGCATCGGAACGCGCCGCGGCGGAGGCCGATCTGGTCGCCGGAAGGCTGCGCCTGGTGTACATCGCCCCGGAGCGCCTGGCCAGCGCTTCGTTCCAGGCCGCGCTGTCACGCGTCCGGATCGCGCGGCTCGTCGTGGACGAGGCGCACTGCATCAGCCAGTGGGGGCACGATTTCCGGCCGGACTATACGCGCCTCGGGGAATTCAGGCGGATCCTGGGAGCGCCCGCAGCCGCCTTCACCGCCACCGCGACGCCCGAGGTCCGCGCCGACATCGCCCGGCAGCTCCACCTGTCCGATCCTCTCGAGGTGGTGACCGGGTTCGAGCGCCCCAACCTGACGCTGGCGGTCGAGCCGTGCCGGTCGCGCGCCGACAAGATCCAGGTTCTCGACCGCCTGCTGCGCGAGGTCGGGCCGCCCGGCATCGTCTACGCCGCCACACGGAAGAACGTCGATCTCTGGGTGGCGCATCTCGAAGGACGCGGTCTGCGGGCCGGCCGCTACCACGCCGGGATCGGCGATGCCGAGCGCGCCCGGGTACAGGACGACTTCCTCGCCGGCCGCCTCGATGCGATCGCCGCCACCAACGCCTTCGGCATGGGGGTCGACAAGAGTAACCTGCGTTTCGTGGCGCATGCCGACGTGCCGGGCAGCCTCGAAGCCTATTACCAGGAGGTGGGACGTGCCGGGCGCGACGGTCTCCCGGCGCGCGGCGTGCTGATGTTCGGGCCGGCGGACGTCAGGACACAGGAGTTCTTCCTTTTGGGATCGAACCCCTCTCAGGCGATCTTCCGGCAGGTCTGGGCTCTGATGGGCGAGGGGGCCGACGAGGCGGCGATCGAATCGGCCGTCGCGGGCGCCGCCGCCGACGGCATGGCGGCATCGACCGCGTCGCGCCTGCTGCGCCGGGCGGCGGAGCGACTCGAGCTGTCCCCCGGCAGCGGCCCGCCGCCGATCGATTTCGAGGCGCAGGCCGACAAGGCGCGGCGCGATCGCGCGCGGCTCGACGTCATGCTGCGGTTCGCCTTCGGGCGCGGCTGCCGGACCCGCTTCATCTATGACTACTTCGCCGGCGCGGGGCGCGGCGACGCCGTCCTGCGCTGCGGCACCTGCGACGTCTGCCTAGGCTGGCGGCGCGCGGCGGGCCGTCCGCTCGACGATCGGGAGTTCGAGCGGGTCCGCATCGCCCTCTCGGCCGTGGCCCGTCTGCAGGCCCGCTTCGGCGTCGAGCGGATCGCGCAGGTCCTGGTCGGCAGCCGGAGCAAGGAGGTGCTCGATCGCGGTCTCGACCGGATCCCCACCTTCGCCCGGCTGGCGGAGATGAGGCTCGACGAGGTCAAGGATCTGCTGGAGGCGTTGGTGGAGGCCTCCCTGCTCGAGCGCCGCGGCATCGAAGGGGGCCGCCCGGGGGCCTTCGTCCTGGCGATCAATGACGAAGGGTCTGCCGTCATGCGCGGCGAGCGCCGGCCGCTCCTGGCGCTCCCCGGCCGGGACGCCCCGAGGGCGCGGCGCACCCGGTCCGGGGAGACCGCGCGGCTGCGGCCGATCCGCGGCGAGGCTCATCCCGCCGAGCGTCGGGTCGCCGCGAAGGGGGAACCGGCCGGACCGGCCCCCGACCCCGATCTGCTCGGCCGCCTCAAGAGCTGGCGCCGGGAGGAGGCGCAGCGCCGGGGCGTTCCCGCCTTCGTGATCTTCCACGACTCGACGCTCGAGGCGCTGGCGTCCCTGAGGCCCCGCGACCGCGGAAGCCTCCGCAGGGTGCGCGGGGTCGGCCCGGCGAAGATCGAGACCTACGGCGACGCCGTCCTGCAGCTCCTGGCCGGCGCCGCGCCCTGAGGCATCCCCAGATTGGAGCGCCACGCCCTGCAGTCGCCGGGCACGGGTCCGGACCGCTGCGCGGTCCTCCCCTCCGCTCGCCTCGCTCCCCCCACCGCGCTGAGACGCGCGCGGCGGGGCCCGGTCGCTCGGTCTCGCAGGGCCCGTCGACCG
>DASTNM010000324.1:0-4759 GCA_035762745.1 Candidatus Polarisedimenticolia bacterium | reverse complement strand
CGCCAGTGACCTGGCGCCGGACCTGACACTGGTCCTGAGAGATTACGGCTTCGTGTCGGTGCTGCGCTCCGATGTCGCCGTCAGAACACGACGCGAGATCGTGGGGGCCCACCGGCCTCAGGGGATCTTCCTGGCGGCCGGACCCGGGATCCGCCGCGGCACGAGGCACCCCGGGCTGTCGATCCTCGACGTCACGCCGACTCTCATGTACAGCCTCGGGTTGCCGATCCCCGACGACTTCGAGGGACGTCTGCCGGCGGAGATCTTCGAGCCGGAGCAGCTCGCCGGGCTGCCGGCCCGCGTCGGCGCCACGGGCGCCGCCTGGAGCCCGAGGGAGGAACGAGGACCGGACCTCGCCGCCATGGATGCCGAAGGCGAAGAGGTGGTGCTCGACCGCCTCAAGTCCCTGGGGTACGTCGAATGAGCCGGCCTCTCTCCCTCGCTCCGGTCAACGGGACCCACCTGCACTTCCAGCGCCTCGGGCGGGGCCCGGACGTCGTCCTCGTTCATGGCCTGGCGGCCAACCTCGCCTTCTGGTACCTGAAGGCGGTGCCCGCGCTGGCGAGCGAGCGCCGCGTGACCGTGTACGACCTTCGCGGCCACGGCCGCAGCGCCATGCCCGCGGGAGGGTACTCCCCCGCCGTCATGGCGGAGGATCTCGGCGCGCTCCTCGATCACCTCGGGATCGGGTGCGTCGATCTCGTGGGGCACAGCTTCGGCGGAGCCGTGGCCCTGGAGTACACGGCGCGCCACCCCGGGCGGGTGCGCACCCTGACCCTGGCCGACGCGACGGTCTACTCTCTGCAGCCGCTCGACTCCGGGCACGACTGGTCGTACTGGGACGCCTGGCGGCGCGAGCTCGACTCGCTCGGCATCGCGCTTCCAAAGGACCTGCCGAAGGTGGCCTACGGCCTGCTCGAGGAGATCGCCGATCCGCGCTGGCGGGAGGCCCGGCAGAGGCGGCACTCGGGCGAGTTCTTCGTCCCCTTCGGGCTCTGGAACGGCGCCCGCCGCACGGCGGAGCGCTGGCTCCAGCTCCTGCGCACAACCGCCGCCTGGAAAGAGCTGCACGAGGGCGGTCTGGGCCTGGAGGAGATCCGGCGCGTGGACCACCCCACTCTGCTGATATTCGGTGAGCGCTCGCGCTGGCTCGGGACCTGCCGCCTCCTGCAGGACGCGATGCCGCGCGCCGAAACGATCATTGTCCCGGGGGCGGGACACTTCTTCCCGCTCCTGAAACCGGCGCTCTTCCTCGGCCATCTGCGCGCCTTCCTGGAGCGCGTCGGGGCGGACCGGGGCGTGCCAGCCGAACGGAGGGCCCAGCAATGAGACAACTGCAACTTCTGATGCGCCTGCAGCAGCTGCTCGACGGAGAGATCCCCGAGGCCGGCCTCGAAGGGGACGATCTGGACGCACTGCTCGATGATTACGAGGCACTGGACCAGGGTTTGGACGGCGCGGACGATGCGGCGCCCGCCGACCCGGACGCCCGTCTGGGAGCGGCGTTGCGCGCCCTCGTCGGCGCGGGGCGCACGGCGCGGGGGGGACGGGGGCGCGATCTCGAGTCGCTTCGCGACATCCTGCGCCGTCTCGGGTCGGGCCGCGGACGCGGCGGCCGGGAAGGCCGGGGCGCGCTGCGCGACCGGCCGCTGCTGCGCATTTTGAAGACCCTCGGGGAGGGGCGTCGTGCCGGCGGCGGTCTCGGGGAGATCGGGCGGCTCCTGTCCGGAGCCGACGCCGGAGAGGACGCCGCCGCGGGCGAGCGCAGCCGGGATCCGGTGGTGGCGCGGCGCCGCAAACAGATACTCGAGTTTCGCACGGCCTGGCTCGAGGCGCTCGGACAGCAACGCCGTGCGGGCGCCGCCACGGCGGCGTCCGCGAACCCCGAGGCCGCCGGCCCGACGGCCCCGGCCGATCCCGGTCGCCGACCGGCGCCCGATCGCGGCCACGAGCCGACCGCCGGCTGACACGAAAGGCGAGCCTCTGTCATGTCCACGGTTCTGAGCCAGGCGTTGCCGCTCCCCTCCGGCCAGCGGGGCCTGCCGGCGGGACTGCGCCGCGGCAACTTCCGCTGCCTCGCCGATCGCGGCTTCGGGGATCCGCGCAACTCCTACGCCCACTCGATGGCCTGGTACCGGGGACAGCTCTACGTCGGCACGACGCGCAACATCTTCCAGCTGGTCAACATCGCGCCCGACCCCTCGACGGACGCCTTCCATCTCTGGCCGGTCCCGGTCCCCTCGGGGCTCGACGCCGCGTCCCTCGACCAGCGCTGCCAGATCTGGCGCTGCTCCCCGCCTCACGGGGCCTGGGAGAAGTCGTTCGAGTCGCCGCGTGTTCCGTCGGTCGACGGATCGGCGCAGGTCTGGCGCGACTTCGGTTACCGCAGCATGGTGGTCGAGCAGACCGACAGCGACCAGGCCCCGACCCTCTATGTGACCACGATGTCCTCCTCGAAGGCCCCCGGCGCCTTGATCCTGCGCTCGCCCGACGGGGAGAGCTTCGAGCCCGTCACCGAGCAGGGGCTGGGGGACAGGAGCGTCTCCTCGTTCCGCGCCTTCGTCGGGTTCGACGGTCGTCTGTTCGCCTCCCCGGCCGGTCGCGGACGGCTGTGGGCCTTCACCGGAGCCCCCCTGGTGCTGGAGAGCCGCGACCCGGTGTCGCGCGCCTGGCGGCCGGTGAGCGAGCCCGGCTTCGGCGACGCGACCAACGGCGGTATCTTCGAGATGGCCGTCTTCAACAACCACGTCTACGCCGGCGTGGCGAACGCCGAGACCGGCCTGCAGGTGTGGAAGACCGATGCGCGCGGCGTGCCTCCCTATCGCTGGACGAAGGTGCTCAGCCACGGAGCGGGGCGGGGCCGGCTGAACCAGGCGGTCATGTCGATGTTCCCATTCAAGGGGGCGCTCTACGTCGGCACCGGCATCCGGCGCGGCGGCTACGACCGCGAGAACAAGACCGGTCCGGCGGCGGGGGAGGTGATCCGGATCGACGCCGAGGATCGCTGGGAGCTGGTGGTCGGCGAGGCGCGCCGCACCCCGGACGGCGAGCGCGAGCCGCTGAGCGGACTGGGGCCGGGCTTCGACAATCCTTTCAACGGCTACATCTGGTGCATGGCCGAGTACGGCGGCAACCTCTATGTCGGCACCTACGACTCCAGCCTCTTCCTCTGGTGGGTCGATCCGGCGCGCGTGCCGCGGGGGACGCATCCCGGCCTGCGGCTTCTCGGCCCCGACCGCGTGGTGGAGCGCGAGGCCGGCTTCGACCTGTGGCGCAGCCCGGACGGCGTGCACTGGTTCGAGGTGAGCCGCGACGGTTTCGGCAATCCGTACAACTACGGGGTGCGCACCATGCTCGGACGCGACGGCGGGCTCTACGTCGGCACCGGCAACCCGTTCGGCCCGGAGGTCGCGGTCAGGACGGCGACCGGTTGGGGCTACGCCCCGAACCCCCGGGGCGGGCTCGAGATCTGGATGGGCTCCCCCGCGTTCACGCCCTCCGCCGACCCCCCGCCCGGCGCCGCGGGGGCCGGGCCCGCCCCGACCGTCGCCGGGGCGCAGGAGCCGCGTCGACGGCCGGCCGGGGCGGTGAACCAGCACTACGACCACTCGATGTTCGAGCACCCGCTCCTGCGCTCGGGCGAGTACATGAGCTACAGCCGTTTCTCGAACTACGGCTGCTGGGACCGCACGACGGCCAACCAGAAGGAGGCCTGCGAGGCGCTGATGGAGAGGCTCCTCGACTTCCTGCCCCGCCGGTCCGGACGGATCCTCGACGTGGCGTGCGGGCTGGGCGAGACGAGCCGCTACCTGGCGCGCGACTTCGGCGCCGAGAACGTCATCGGCATCAACATCTCCGAGAAGCAGATCGAAGCGTGTCGCGCCACCGCCCCCGGCAGCGCCTTTCTGCTCATGGATGCCACGCAGCTCGACTTCGAGGACGAGAGCCTCGACCATGTCATCTGCGTCGAGGCGGCCTTCCACTTCCGCACCCGGGCGCGCTTCCTGCGCGAGGCGTTCCGGGTGCTCAAGCCGGGCGGCGTGCTGATCCTCTCGGACATGCTGTTCAGCAAGGCGGCCACCGCCAGGAGCCCCGTGCTGCACCCCGACAACTACGTCGCGGGGCCGACCGCGTATCGCGGAGTTCTCGAGCGCGCGGGCTTCGAGGAGGTGCGGGTGGTCGACGCCACGCGGGAGTCGTTCCTTCTCGCCAACGAGCGCTTCATCCACCACGCCATCGAGAAGTTCGTGGCCGACGAGATCGATCCCAAGACCTTCAAGGGGGTCCTGGCCAACCGCCTCGGCCTTCTTCTGTGCATGCGGTACTACACCCTCGCCGGGGCGCGCAAGCCCGGCGGCGTCGAGGCTCCGCCTTCGGGCGCGGCGGCGGGTGACGCCGCGGCGGCCGATCGGGCGGCACGACCCCATCTCCGGGAGACCTCCATGGAATCCGACACGAAGATCCCGCCCCCCGACACCGGCCGACTGCGACGCTCGGCCCTGGCCCACTGGATCCTGTCCTCGGTCGCGAAGCGGCAGGGGCGTCTGCACCGCGAGCTGGCCACGCTCCTGGACAAAGAAGCCGAGGCCCTCGCCGCCCTGGAGAGCTGGAACGCCGGGGAGGCGAAGAGCCCGGCGACCCCGCAGGACGCAGGCGATGCGGCGCCGCGCGATCGCGCCACGCGCCAGCAGACCGAAGCGGCCCGCCAGGAGTCCCTGGCGCACCGCGATCTCGCCCTGAGGAGCGACGCGCGGGCTCT
>DASTNM010000323.1:0-7080 GCA_035762745.1 Candidatus Polarisedimenticolia bacterium | reverse complement strand
GAAGAAGAAGGACGTCATGGCGGCGCAACGCGACAAGTTCATCCACGGGTGCCGTGGCCACCGGATCTCCGACAAGGACGCCCGGAAGATCTTCGACCTGATGGAATACTTCGCCGGCTACGGCTTCAACAAAGCGCACAGCACCGCCTATGCCCTGGTCGCCTATCGCACCGCCTGGCTCAAGGCGCATCACCCGCGCCACTTCATGGCCGCGCTGCTGACGGCCGAAAAGGAGAACACCGACAACATCGTCAAGTACATCGCCGAGTGCCGCGAGATGGGGATCCCGGTCCTGGCACCCGACATCGACGCCTCGGGGATGGATTTCAGCGTGGTGGCGGAGGGGATCCGCTTCGGCCTGAGCGCGGTCAAGAACGTGGGCGAGTCGGCGGTGCGCACGATCCTCGAGGCCCGCGACCGCATCGGCCGCTTCGGCTCGCTTCCCGGCTTGTGCCGGGAGGTCGACCTGCGTCTCGTCAACAAGCGGGTCGTCGAGTCGCTCGTCAAGGCGGGTGCGTTGGACCGGCTGGGCCCGAACCGCGCCACGCTGTGTGCCGGGATCGACGCCGCCATCGACGCAGCCCAGAAGGCGATCCGGGATCGGGACAGCGGTCAGGCGGGGCTCTTCGGCGGTCCGGGCCAGGAGGCGCGCGAGCTCCCATCCCCACCCCCGCTCGCCGAGTGGGCGGAGAAGGACCTCCTGGCGCATGAGAAGGAGACGCTCGGGTTCTACATGGCGGGGCACCCGCTGCGGGACTATGCCGATCGAATCCGGGAGCTCGTCACCCATACCACCGCCACCCTCAAGGAGGTGCAGCAGGCCCGTCCGGCGACGCTGGCCGGGCTGGTCGGGGCGCTCAAGCGCCGCCGCACCCGCAAGGGGGACTCGATGGCGGTCTTCAGCCTGGAGGACCTCGAAGGGACGGTGGAGGTGGTGGTCTTCCCCGAGGCCTATGCGAAGCACAGGAGCCTCCTGGAGGAGGACGCGGCCCTCCTGGTGACCGGCAACGTCGAGGTGGCGGACGAGCAACGGCGGCTGATCGCCGACACGATCCTGCCTCTCGATCAGGCGGAGGAGAAGAGGGCCCGGGAGGTGGTGATCGTCCTTTCGGCCCTGGGGCTGGAGCCGGATCTGGTCGAGCGCGTGCGCGACCTTCTCAAGGAGCGCCCGGGGCCGTGCCCGGTCTACCTCGAGGTGACCCAGCCGCGCGCCTTCCGCGCCACGCTGAAGGCGGGGGGGGCGCTGAAGGTCTCGCCCAGCCGCGATCTGACCCTGGCCCTCGAGCAGCTCCTGGGCAAGGGGGCCGTAAGATTCCGTTGACTTGGGCGCGGAACTCTTTTATTCTCAACCATTCCTTTGAGACGTATCAGCCGGGAAGGCGCGTCGCGCAAGGCGAAGAGAAGGAGCTCGTCGATGGGCAAAGGACGTTTCCTGTTCACCTCCGAGTCGGTCACCGAGGGCCATCCCGACAAGATCGCCGATCAGATTTCGGACGCCGTGCTGGACGCGGTCGTGCGCGATGACCCGCAGTCGCGCGTCGCCATCGAGACGCTGGTGACCACGGGAATCGTCTTCGTGGCCGGAGAGATGACCACCCGCACCTGGGCCGACATCCCGAAGATCGTGCGGGAGACGGTGCGCGAGATCGGCTACACGCGCTCCGAGTTCGGCTTCGACTGCGACACCTGCTCGGTCGTGACGTCCATCGACAAGCAGTCTCCGGATATCGCCATGGGCGTCGACACGGGGGGGGCCGGTGACCAGGGGATGATGTTCGGCTTCGCCTGCCGGGAGACCCCCGAGCTGATGCCGATGCCGATCGTCCTGGCGCACCGGCTGGTGCGCCGACTCTCCGAGGTGCGACGCTCGGGACGGCTGCCTTACCTGCGGCCGGACGGCAAGTCGCAGGTGACCGTCGAGTATCGCGACGGTCGACCGGCGCGCATCGACGCGGTGGTCGTCTCGACGCAGCACGCCGACACCGTCAAGACGGACGACCTGCGGCGGGACGTCGAGGAGGCGGTGATCCGGGAGGTGATCCCGGCCGAGCTCCGAGACCGTGACACCAAGGTGCACATCAACCCCACCGGGCGCTTCGTGGTCGGGGGCCCGCAGGGGGACACGGGGCTGACCGGGCGCAAGATCATCGTCGATACTTACGGGGGTTATGCCCACCACGGCGGCGGTGCCTTCTCGGGCAAGGACCCGACCAAGGTCGACCGCTCGGCCGCTTACATGGCGCGCCACATCGCCAAGAACCTGGTGGCGGCCGGGATCGCCGATCGGCTCGAGGTGCAGATCGCCTACGCCATCGGCGTGGCCGACCCGGTGTCGGTGATGGTCGACACGGCCGGCACCGGCAAGATCGCCGACGAGGCGATCGTCGAGCTGGTGCGCAGCCACTTCGGGCTCAAGCCGCGCGAGATCATCGAGGGGCTCGATCTGCGGCGCCCGCTCTACCGGCGCACCGCGGCCTTCGGCCACTTCGGGCGCAGCGAGCCCGAGTTCACCTGGGAAAAGACCGACAAGGCCGAGGCGCTGCGCAAGGCGGCCCGGCTGTAGCGCGGACGCTCACTTGAAGAAGGGGAGACACGTGGCACGAGTCGCACGGGACGTCAAGGATATCGCCCTCGCCGGCCGGGGGAAGAGCCGCATCGAATGGTCGGACGCGCAGATGCCGGTGGTGCGCGCCATCCGCGAGCGGTTCGCGAAGGAGAAGCCGCTGCGGGGGCTGCGCCTCGCCGCCTGCCTTCACGTCACGGCCGAGACGGCCAACCTGGCCCGCACCCTGGCCGAGGGGGGCGCCGACGTGCGCCTGTGCGCCAGCAATCCTCTGTCGACGCAGGACGACGTGGCCGCCTCCCTCGCCGAGCATTACGGGATCGCGGTCTTTGCGATCAGGGGGGAGGACAATGACACCTATTATCGCCACATCCTCTCGACCCTGGAGGGCGGGCCCCACCTGACGATGGATGACGGGGCCGACCTGGTGTCGGTCCTGCACTCCAAGAAGCGCGACCTCCTGCCCGGCATCATCGGCGGCACCGAAGAGACGACGACCGGTGTCATCCGCCTGACCAGCATGGCCAAGGAGGGCGTGCTGGCCTACCCGATCGTGGCGGTCAACGACGCCATGACGAAGCATTTCTTCGACAATCGATACGGCACCGGGCAGAGCACTCTCGACGGGATCATCAGGGCCACCAACCTCTTGATCGCGGGGCTGAAGGTGGTCGTGATCGGCTACGGTTGGTGCGGCCGAGGGGTCGCCCTGAGGGCCCGCGGGCTCGGAGCGCAGGTCATCGTGACCGAGGTCGACCCGGTCAAGGCGATCGAGGCGGTGCTCGACGGCTACCAGGTCGCACCGATGGACGAGGCGGCGCGGCTCGGGGACATCTTCATCACGCTGACCGGCAACAAGCATGTGCTGCGGGGCGCGCACTTTCAGGCGATGAAGGATGGAGCGGTGATCGCCAACTCGGGGCACTTCAACGTCGAGATCGACATCCCGGCCCTGGAGGCGCTTTCGAAGGGGAAGAAGGAGCGCCTGCGCGACTTCGTCGACCAGTACACCCTGGCGGGAGGCAAACGCCTCAATCTCCTGGGGGAGGGACGGCTGGTGAACCTGGCCGCCGCGGAGGGACATCCGGCCTCGGTCATGGACATGTCGTTCGCCAACCAGGCGCTCGCCAGCGAGTATCTGGCCGGGTCCGGGAAAGGGCTGGCCCGGCAGGTGCACCCGGTCCCCCTGGCGATCGATCGTGAGATTGCCCGGCTGAAGCTGGAGACGATGGGGGTGCGCATCGACACTCTCACGCCGGAACAGAAGACCTACCTCTCCAGCTGGTCCGAGGGGACCTGAGCGGCCGCCCGCCGCAGCCCGGCGCCGCCATGATCCACGAGACGATCCGCAGGCGCAGGGTGCCGATCGCCCTGACACTGCTGCTGCTCGCGGGCTGGCTGTCCGCCGGCATCACGCGCACCGATCACGACGACGGCCTGGCCGTCCTCGATTCGCCGCTCGGGCTTCTGCCCGCCCGTCTCATCGGACCCGGATGGCACTTCGCCCCCCCGGGTCTCATCCGTATCTCCATCTACCCGGTGGCGTCCGCGACTTACTCCTTCGAGACCGGGCGGGACAAGACACCGCTGGTCTCACGCGAGGGGATCGAGCTCAAGGCCAGCGGCACCATCCATTACCAGGTCGATTCGGAGCGCGTCCTGGAGGTTCACAAATCTCTTGGTCCGCGCTACGAGCGGGCCATCGGTCGCTGGGTGCTCGCCGATCTGCGCGCGGCGATCGGATCCGCGAGCTACGCCGACATCTCCGGCTCGCGCACCGAGGAGCTAAGCGCGACTCTCGGCCGCGCGCTCACGGATCGGCTGCGCGCCGCTGGCCTGGTCCTGCTGTCATGCGACGTCGGCGAGGTGCGGATCCGTGGCTCCCACACCCAGGCTTCCGGGCAGGGGCAGGTCGCGGGGATGAAGGTGCTCCTGATCGGACTCGACGGAGCGGACTGGAACATCATCGAGCCGCTGATGGCGGCGGGCCGTTTGCCGCATCTCGCGCGGCTGGCGCACGAGGGGGTGCGCGGCCGCCTGCGCACCATCACCCCGACTCTCTCTCCGGTCATCTGGACAAGCATCGCCACCGGCGTCCTGCCGGCCCGACACGGCATCATCGACTTCCTGGCGACGACCGGCCGCGAGGGTGAGCGGATCCCGGTGACTTCCAGCCTGCGCAAGGTCAAGGCGATCTGGAACATCCTGAGCGACCGGGGGCTCCGGGTGGGGGTCACCGGCTGGTGGGCCACGTTTCCAGCCGAGCGGGTCAACGGGTTCATCGTCTCCGACAGGGTCGCCTACCAGCTGTTCGGCGCGCCCGCGGCGGGCGACCAGACGCGGGAGGGGAAGGTCTTCCCGCCCGACCTGGATGGACTGGTTGTGTCGCTGACGGTCGCTCCCGAGACGATCGGTGTGGATGAGGTTTCCCGCTACATTCGCCTGGCGCCCGACACCGAGTCGCTCCCGCCCGATCAGAACAAGATGATCGACGAGTTCAAGACGCTCTTCGCCGCCGGGGAGACCTACTCCAAGATCAGCCTGGCGTTGGGGGATCGCCTGCGACCCGACTTCCACGCCTTATACCTCGAGGGGACCGACACGGTGGCGCACCTCTTCATGCGCTATGCGCCGCCCCCGCTGACGGGGGTGGATCGGGAGGGGATGCAGCGCTTCGGTCGCGCGGTCGACGAGTACTACCGGCACGCCGACGATCTGGTCGGGCGTATGGTTGAGGCCGCCGGTCCCGGGGTCGCGGTGATCATCTGCTCGGACCACGGCTTCAGGACGGGCGACAACCGCCCTCTGACCGATCCCCGTATCGGTTACGGTCAGGCGGCCGACTGGCACCGCAAGTTCGGCATCCTCATCCTGAGCGGCACCCCGTTCCGCCACGCGGTCGATCTCGACGAGGCCTCGGTCCTCGACATCACCCCGACCATCCTGGCCCTCTTCGGGCTGCCCGTGGCCGAGGACATGGATGGTCGGCCGATCGTCGACGCCTTCGACCCCGCCTTCCTGACGCGCCATCCGATAGGCTACGTTCGCACCTATGAGGGGGCGGTCGTCGCGCAGGGGGTTGCCGCTGCCGGTCCGGGCAAGAATTCTCCGGGAGATGCAGTGGGTTCCTCGACTGATCCGCGCGGTGATCGAGATCTAAAGGAGAAGCTTCGATCTCTCGGCTATCTTGGCCAAGACACGGCTAATTCACACAATAATCGCGGGACAATCCTGATGGGGCAGGGGAAATATGACGAGGCGATCGCCGAGTTCGAGCAGGCGATCAGCTCGTCCGAGGACATGTCGATCGCCCGAATCAACATCGCCCGGGCCCACTTCAAGAAGAAGGACTACGACGCCGCCATCGCCGACCTCGCCGAGCATCTGAAACACTCCCCGCGCTCAAAGGAGGCCGAGAATTTGCTCGGCAACATCGCCATGGAGCGGGGGAAGTTGCAGGAGGCGGAGGCGCATCTGCTCAAGGCGCTGGAATACGAGCCGAACTTCACCGATGCGCGCAACAGCCTCGGGATCCTGTATGACCGGCAGGGACGTGAGGACGATGCGCTGCGGGAGTTCACGCGGGTGACGGTGGTCGATCGGGAATACGCCGAGGCCTTCAACAATATCGGCATCATCCACAAGAAGAGGGGCGCGATCGACCTGGCCGTAACGGCCTTCAAGCAGGCGATTGCCGCCGACCCCGAGTTCGCCGGCTCCTACAGCAACCTGGCGTTGATTTACGAGCAGAAGGGAGATCTCGAGGGGGCCGGGGCGCAGTTCCGCGAGGCGCTGAAACGCGACTCGCGCAACGTCGCCGTGCGCACGAACTACGGTGGCCTTCTGTACCTGCAGGGGCGCCTGGACGAGGCCCGCCGGGAGCTTCAGAAGGCGATCGACATCGACCCTTCCTATGCCTCGGCTCACAATAATCTCGGCGCGGTCTATGGGCGGCTCGGCAGGCCGGACGATGAGATCCTGGCCTACCGGCATGCGGTGACCCTCGACCCCAATTACGCCGATGTGCACCACAACCTGGGGCTGGCGCTCCTCCGACAGGGGAAGGTGCCCGAAGGGGAGGACGAGATGCGCCGCGGACTGGCGATTGACCCTCATTACGGGCCGGCGTATGTGAACCTCGGCCGTTCGCTCCTGCAGAGAGGGAAGGAGAAGGAGGCGGTGGACCTCCTGGGTGAGGGGGCGCGCCAGGCGCCCGGTGATTATGAGGTTCAAGAAATACTCGGCGAGGCCTGGCTCCGCGTCGGGCAGACCGCCAAAGCGGCGGACGCGTTCGAGCGCTCGCTGAATCTCAAGCCGGATCAACCACAACTGCGCCAGAGACTCGAGTCGCTGCGCGGTTCGGGCAACGGCAGCCCGTCGCCGCCGGAGCACCCGCCGGGGGCGCCACGGTGATGGGGGAGTGGGTGATGCTGCGGCGGCGCCTGTCGCCGGCCCGGCGAGCGCTCCCGGTCCTGGTGTGCCTCATTCTGGGCGTTCTCTCCCCGCTGCTCGCGGAG
>DASTNM010000322.1:0-3296 GCA_035762745.1 Candidatus Polarisedimenticolia bacterium | reverse complement strand
AGCGAGATGCCGACGTGCGTGATGCTCGCGGCGTCGGGGCCGAAGAAGACCAGGTCGCCCGCCGCCAGATCGGCGCGCTCCACCGGAGCCAGCCGCGGATCGGCGAACTGCAGGTCGGCGTCGCGCGGCAGCAGGTGGCCGTGGACCCGGTAGACGAGCTGCGCCAGCCCCGAGCAGTCGAGGCCGAACGGGGTGGTGCCGCCCCAGACGTAGGGAAGACCCAGGAAACGTCGGGCGGTCCCGGCGACCGCCGCCGGATCGAACGGCTCGGCCGCGGTGTCCGGACCATCGGGAACGGCCCCCGCGACGTCCCCCCGGACCCGCACGTCGCCGTGCTGCATCCAGCCGACGCGCCCGTCCGGCAGCCGCACGGCCACCCACTCGTCCGCCTCCTCGACCGGCTCGAGGCGCGCCAGGAGCGGCGCGACGGCGAAGGGGGCCGCGGCGGTGACGTCCCGCTCGCGATAGACCTGCGCCATCAGGCTGATCACGTCGACCGCCCCGCCGCCGGCCGGGTAGAGGTCCTCGCCGGGGACCAGGAGGCGCAGGGCACGCGCCCGAGACCAGCCGTGATAGCGGTCGGGCGTCTCGATCAGCGTCCAGGCGCGCCGGCTCTCGAGGATCGAGACGAGCGTGCCGAGGACCGCCTGGCTGACGACGGCCGAGCCGGGCTGGGGCTCCGCGAAAAGATTGATGACCGGTGGAAGGACGACGCCGATCTGGCGCGGCTGGGTCGCGTCGCGCTGCAGCGCCTCGCGGCGCCCCGGAAGGAGGACGCGGCGCTCGGGATGCGCCCCCAGCGTCGCGGCGTTGCGGCGCCGCTCAGCGAGCGCCTCCGGGCGGTTCCTGCCGGCTCCGCGCCGCGCCACGTCCCTATGTCCGGGCGCGGGGCGTCTTCCGGGTTCCGGGACGGCGCCGCGCGGCGGCCCGGCGCGTCCCGGGGGGGGGCGCGCCGGCGTCACTCGCCCCGTCCGCGGGGCGCAGCCCCGCGTCGTCGAGGTCGAGCCCTTTCAGGTACGAGCGGAACGGCGCGCCGAGGTCGGGGCGGCGCAGGGCGAACTCGACCGTCGCCTTCAGGAAGCCGAGCTTGTCCCCCGTGTCGTAGCGCTTGCCGGAGAAGCGGTAGGCGTAGATCGGCTGGCGCCGCAGGAGGGCGCGCAGCCCGTCGGTCAGCTGAATCTCACCGCCGCGGCCGGCGGCGGTCCCCTCCAGATCGGCGAAGATCTCCGGAGTCAGGATGTAGCGCCCGATGATCGCCAGGTCGGAGGGCGCCTCGGCGGGGGGCGGCTTCTCGACCAGGTCGGTCACCTTGTAGACGCGGTCGCCCGCCGGCTCTGCGGCGACGATGCCGTAGTCGCGCGTGCGCGCCCGGCTGACCCGCTCGACCGCCACCATCGAGCACTGGTAACGCCCGTAGAGATCCATCATCTGGCGCATCACCGGCACCGGCGCCTCGATGACGTCGTCGCCGAGGAAGACCGCGAACGGCTCGTCGCCGACCAGGTTGCGCGCCATCAGGAGGGCGTGCCCCAGCCCGAGCGGCTCCTTCTGGCGCACGTACGACACGTTGATCATGTCGGAGATCGAGCGCACCAGCCTCAGGAGGTCGTGCTTGGCGCGCCGCTCGAGGAGCTGTTCCAGCTCGTAGGCGACGTCGAAGTGATCCTCGATGGCGCTCTTGCCGCGCCCCGTGACGATGATGATGTTGTCGATCCCGGAGGCGACCGCCTCCTCGACGACGTACTGGATGATCGGCTTGTCGACCAGGGGCAGCATCTCCTTCGGCTGCGCCTTGGTGGCCGGGAGGAAGCGCGTGCCGAGCCCGGCGGCCGGGAAGACCGCCTTGCGGATGGCGGCGGGAGGCTTCATCGCGGCAGGCGGCTCATAGGTCGCGGATTATAGACCAGAGGCGGCGCAGGAAGGGGGGCGGCCCGGTCGCCGCGGCGGCGGCGCGGCGGGTCGGGCGCGCCGCCGGCCCGCGGCTCGAGAGTGAAGCCGTGGCGGCGTCCTCGACCTGATCGCGCAGGTGGCGCAGGCGGGCGTAGAAGCCGGCGGTGTGGAACGAGCGCCAGAGCCCGAGCGCCTCGGCGTCGTGGTGGTGGCAGAACTCGTGCAGCAGGGTGTTGAGGAAGGCGGACGGCCGCACCACGTCGCCGCGCGCCGGCGTGCGGTTCAGCACCCGGATGCGGCCGAGCGGCTTGCCGCCGCGGGCCACCGTGGGATCGTCCGGGGAGGGGTTGCGGCGCCGGTACTCTCCCTGCAGGCTGTAGACGATCCGGCCGCCGCTGCGACGGTGCGGCTGGTGCTCGTCGGGAACCACTAGCTCCGGGGCGGGGATGCCGCTCTCCCGCGACAGGATCGCCAGAAGCTCGACGCCGATCAGCCGCCGGCTGAGGGCGTCGTGGGTCTTCAGGAGACGCCGCGCCGCCTCGCGGGCCGCCGACGGATCCGGGATCGGCAGCGTGAGGGCCCGGTTGCTCCTGAGGTAGTCCGAACGGCGGGTCCTGGCCATCGCCGGCGATGATCGCACAAGTTTGACACTCCCGAAACGGCTGCATTAGACTCGCGCTCCTCATGCTCGACATGGTGTGGGTGCGCGAGAACCTGGACGCGGTCGAAGCGGCCCTGCGTCACCGCGGGGCGCAGGTCGACCTGGGCGAGTTCCGCCGCCTCGACGCCGAGCGGCGCGCCGCGTTGCACGAGACCGAGACGCTCAAGGCGCGGCGCAACAAGGACTCGGAGGAGATCGCGCGGCTCAAGACGGCGAAGCAGGATGCCACCGCGCTGATCGACGAGATGCGCGCCCTCGGCGACCGCATCAAGGACCTCGACGCGAAGGTCTCGGAGAGCGAGACCGCGCTCGAGGCCCTCCTGCTCGTCATCCCGAACCTGCCCGACAAGAGTGTGCCCGTCGGACGCTCCTCGGAAGACAACGCCGAGGTGCGGCGCTGGGGAACCCCGCCGCGCTTCGGGTTCAAGCCGTTGCCGCACTGGGAGATAGGGGCGCGCCTCGGGATCCTGGACTTCGAGAGGGCGGCGAAGATTGCCGGGGCCAGGTTCGTCATCTATATTGGGATGGGGGCGCGGCTGGAGCGCGCCCTCATCAACTTTATGCTCGACCTGCACACGCAGCGGAACGGCTACACGGAGGTCCTGCCGCCCTTCATGGTCAACGCCAAGTCGATGACCGGCACCGGCAACCTGCCGAAGTTCGCCGACGACCTGTTCAGGGTCGAGAAGGCCGGCTACTACCTGATCCCGACCGCCGAGGTGCCGCTGACCAACCTGCACCGCGA
>DASTNM010000321.1:0-8579 GCA_035762745.1 Candidatus Polarisedimenticolia bacterium | reverse complement strand
TGCACGCAGGACAGCGACTGCCCGCCGAGCGGCGTCTGCGTGGAGGACCCGACGCAGTTCTGCACCACCAGCAAGCCGAACTGCACCTGCAGCGCCGTCTGCCTGGAGGACCCCAAGCAACTATGCTCGGCCAGCGGTCCTGGCTGCACCTGCGACTTCACGGACAAGTGCAAGAAGCTGGGGGTGACCAACAGCGGCGTCTGCGGCACGGTCAACGACGACCTCGACGCCGACGGGGTCGAGGATGCCAAGGACAACTGCCCGACCATCCCCAACCCGGCAATCATCCCCGGCACAACCCGACAGGCCGACAAGGACAACGACGGCCGTGGCGACATTTGCGACTCCGACTTCATGGTCGACGGCGACAACAACGGCATTCCGGACGACACGATCTCGTTCGGCATGCTGGTCTCCTGCAACAAGACCGTCCTGCCGAACATCATCATCGAAGGGACGGCGGTGCGCGACATCAACGGCGACGGCGACGCTTTCTGCGACGACGGTGAAACGTGCGAGATGACCGTGGCCCTGATCAACGGCGGCCCGGTCGACCTGCACGACGTGTCGCTGCACCTGTCGAGCCTCGACCGCGACGTCGAGTGCATCACCGGACCCACCATTTCGATCGGCAACCTCGCGGTCGGCCAGCGCAGGGACACCGGGAACCTGGACGGCGCGGGTCTAAGGAAGCCGTTCAGGTTCGTGAGCAAGAGAGACACGAGGACCGCCCCCGGGGCCGAGGATCCGCCCAAGGGTGACTTCACGCTGAACCTGACCTCGCGCGAGGCGGTCGGGACGAAGGGGAAGGTTGATATCCGGGTCCTGTTCGATGTCGACGTTCCCGGCACGTGCAGCAACGCCCCGACGACCAACTGCGGCAAGAATACCGACTGCCCGACGGGCGGCACCTGCAACCAGGTCGCCATCACGCGCGTGCCGAGCCCCGGGGCCGGTTTCCCTGACGGAACGATCTTCGAGGACTTCGACAAGACCGGCACCTGCTCGAACGCTGACACTAAGCTCTTCCATTGCCGGACCAACGCCGACTGCCCGGCGGGCGGCATCTGCACCAGCGAGTCACCCGCACAGACCGACATCAGCGACGGCCGGTCCGGTCAATTGAACGACACGATTGGCTACACCGTCGGCACGGCACAGGGTGGCCTCAACACGCTGGCCGGGGTTGGATGCGGCGGCTACCCGATCCCACCGCAGGACCCCGGGTGTCACCTCGACCCGGACAACGACATGGACTGGCACATCCATTGCCCGCAGGGGACCTGCCCGGCGCCGCACGTCGCCGGATCGCGTACCGATAAAGCGAAGACGGCGGCGGACGGACCGCTGGCCTTCTCGGGGAACAACTCACTGCACTGGGGGAGACACGAGGACCCGCTGAGCCGCCTCGGTGACACTACCTCGTTCCGGACGATCGCGGCGTTCACCAGTAACCCGATCAATCTAACGCCGGTCGTCGATTCGACCAAGAGCGTTCCGGATCACGGCGGCGACCTGGTCCTCAGCTTCTACCACATCGCCGACATGATGGACTCTTCCTGCGGCGGCCGGCCGCAGTGCACGATCCAGCCGACCGGCACGGCGATCGACTACGGCGACGTCCAGATTCGCATCGACCAGAATCCCGACCCGCTGGTCGACAAGTGGGGTTTCTGGGACAAGCTGGCGCCGTTCCAGAACGTCTACGATCACACCCCGGTCGTCTGGAGCTTCTACGGCACGGCGGTCACCTACTGCAACCTGACGCCGACCGACACCGGGACCGCCGAGCCGGCGCCGCGCGGCGTGCACGAGACGATGTGCCATCCGCTCGGCATCTGGTCGCACTGCGGGAACGCCTGGGGCAAGGGGACCACCTACGGCTGCAAAGACGGCACGCCGAAGGAGGGCCTCACATCCCCGGCCGGTGGAGCGGTCTGGATGCAGAGCAAGTTCAACCTGGCCAACTTCATCGGATCGCGCATCCAGATCCGCTGGATAGGCCAGGGATGGGAGTTCGACCTGAACGGCCCCTCGGAGGACTACCAGGTTTACGGCAAGGGCTGGGAGAACAGCCTGCACGACGACGGCTGGTGGGTCGACGACATCAAGATCTCCGGGGCGATCACCCAACAGGTTTCGTTGGTGCCCGACAACAACCCGACGCCGCCGGCCAGCACCTGCCCGAGCGCTCTCGGCCAGTCCTCGACCGCCAACTGCAACGAATTGGCCACCGGTTCCGACAAGGGCTTCGTCATGAGCCTCGTCGTCACCGACGCCAACGGCGACGGGATTTACGAGGACGGTGAGACGCTCCTGCTCAACGCCAGCGGCACCACCAACCCGGGTGGCTGCGCCAACGGGACGGTCCAGTACCAGTTCCTGAAGAACGGCGCGGTGGTCAAGGACTTCCAGGCCGACCCGTTCTTCAAGGACGCGCCGATCGGCGACGCGAACTACAAGGTGCTGGCGCGCTGCAGCAGCGACGTCTCCTGCACCTCGTCGATCGGGGTGAGCCAGACGGCCCAGGTCTACGTCGGCGACGGGAGCGATCCCCCGCTGACGCTGACGCACGTCCTGTCGACCGGCGTCACGACCCTGCACTGGCCGGGCCGCACGCAGCCGTTCCCGGAGGCGGGCTTCAACCTGTACAGCGGCTCGGTCCTGACCGCCGCCGTGCCGCCGGCGCCGGACGTCAACCTCTCGACGCTGGCGAGGGTCACCAGCGGCTGCAACATCGCGAATCCTGGCCAGGGGACCGAGGTTACCTACGCCCTGCCGGCCACGCAGCCGGCGGTCGGCCAGGCGTTCTACTACCTGGTCGGTCACAACAGCACGATCACCGGCGCCACTGACGGGCTCGGCAGGCAGCGGCTGATCAGCGGGACCGGGGTGGTCACGATCCCGATCCGGTTCGCACCGACCGCGGTGGCCTGCCCGTCAAGCCGCGGCGGAGTCTGTTCGACAGACTAGGGGGCCCTCCGGGGCCCCCTTTTTTTCGCCGGCATCGGTGCCGGGCCGGCGTCGGCTCAGATGACCGGTGGAGGCCGGCCGACGCGGCCGCCGGGCATTTTCGTGGATAATGGCGAGGTTGCGGCACGGCGCACCTGACCCGGGTGGCGCGAGGAGGGGATGATGGTCGCTGGAAACTCGGCCGGCGATTCGTCCGGGCGGCCGACCGGCGGAGCGGCGAAGGCGGCCCGGCTCGAGCCGACGCTTCCCGGAGCCTACTACACCGACCCATCGATCCTGGCCAGGGAATGGGAGAGGATCTTCCAGCGCTCCTGGCTCTACGCCGGGCGCGAGGAGCAGGTGGCGCGACCGGGCGACTTCGTGACGCTGCCGGTCGGGAACGAGAGCGTCCTGATCGTGCGCGGGGACGACGGACGCCTGCGCGCTTTCTACAACGTCTGCCGTCACCGCGGATCGATCCTGTGCGCCGGAGAGACGGGATCGCTCAAGGCGATCCGCTGCCCGTACCATGCCTGGACCTACGGGCTCGACGGAGGTCTCAAGGCGGCGCCGAACCTGCGTCGGGAGGAGGGCTTCCCGAAAGAGGAGTTCTCGCTGCACCCGGTCGCGCTCGAGGTCTGGCGCGGCGGTCTCTTCGTCAACCTGGAGGCGGGCGCCGTCCCGCCGCTGGCGACGGCGCTGCTCGGGATGCCGGGGCGCGTCGGGCGCTATCCGCTCGAAACCCTGCGCGTGGCGCGCCACGACGTGCACGACGTCGAGGCGAACTGGAAGATCCTGATCGAGAACTACCAGGAGTGCTACCACTGCCCGGGAGTGCACCCGGAGCTGTGCGCCCTGGTGCCTCTCTACGGCACCGGCGCGGTCGACAACCCGGGAAACGGCGAGGTGGCCACGTTCCGCGCCGGGGCGGTCACCTTCACCCACACCGGCACCACCCGCCGGCCGCTCTTCCCGGGACTGACCGAGCAGGAGAGGCGGACCTTCAACGGCGAGCTGATCCTCCCGAACACCTGGATGAACTTCCTCCCCGATTTCGTCCAGACGCGGACGCTCTGGCCGCTCTCCCCGACGCGCACCCGTTTCGTGACCGACTGGCTCTTCGATCCGGAGACGATGGCGCGCGACGATTTCGACCCGCAGGACGCCATCGCCTTCACGAACCTGATCGCCGAGCAGGATTGGAAGGTCTGCGAAGGGGTGCAGCGCGGGGTAGGGTCGCGGGCCCACCGGCACGGCGTCTTCACGCCGCTGGAGGAGGAGCTCGGCCACTTCAAGCGCTGGGTGGTCGAGAGGCTCGAAGGACCTTAGCGGCGGCGGGAGCCGCCGTCGGCCGGCGAGACGGTGGGCGACGTCACCAACACCCGGGCGTCGAGCGCCTCGACACCGTCGGCGGCGCAGCGCAGCGGATTCACCTCGACGTCCGAGATCTCCGGCAGGGTCAGAAGCAGCCGCGCCAGGGCGCGCAGAACGGCCGCGACGGCCCGGGGATCGACCGGCGCCGCGCCGCGCGCGCCGTGCAGCAGACGGCCGACCCGCGTCTCCTCGATCATCTCGTCGGTCTCGCCGTCAGGGCAGGGAAGGGTGCGGAGGGCGACGTCGCGCGTCACCTCGGCCAGAACGCCGCCGGCGCCGAACAGGAGCAGAGGTCCGTAGTGCGGATCGCGCCGGGCCCCGGCGATCGTCTCGATCCCGCCGCGCCGAAACGGTGTCAGGCGCGCCTCGGGCCGGCCGGGCGTCGCCGCCGTTCGGGTCCCGGCGCGCCCGCCGGGGGCCAGGCGCGCCACGGCGCGCCAGGCGGTTCGCACCTCCTCGGCGTCGCGCAGATCGAGGTGCACCCCGCCGACCTCGGTCTTGTGGATGATCCCCTCCGCGTGCACCTTGACCACGACCGGGTAGCCGAGCCGCTCGGCCGCCCGCACCGCATCCTCCTCGTCGCCCGCCATGCCGGCCGGCAGGACCGGCACCCCGAAGCGGGCCAGGAGTGCCGCGGCCTCCTCCTCGCGCAGCGCCCCCCCGGGGCGCTCCCCGGCCTGGGTCAGGACGGCGCGCAGATCGGCGGGCAGCGGGGCGGCGGCCGGTCCCGGCCCCACAACGCGCCCCCGCTCCCCGTCGAGCCCCGGCCCGGCGTCCTGCCGCTCGCTCCTCCAGGCGACGGCGCGGCGGGCGCGCCGGCGGGCCTGCGCGCCGCGCGCCAGCGCCCCCGCGGCGCGCGCCGCCACTTCGGCCGAGGTGAAGAGCGGCAGGGCGTGCGCCCGGAGGGGGGCGAAGGCAGGCCGCTCCTCGTCGGCGTACAGGTCGTGGATCAGGATCGGCTTGCCGGTCTCCCGCCGTCGGCGGGCGAGGAACTCGGCCAGCGGCTCGTCGTACAGGGCGTACCCTCCGAAGACGATCGCCTGGTCGCAGCCGGGCCAGTCGAGGACCGGCCCCAGGACGTTCCGGTACACCCCGAGGTCGTACTCCGACCTGCCGCCGAACTCGACCGGGTTGCGCACGATGGCGGCGAAGGGAGGCAGGTGGGGTCGGACGGTGTCGATGAGCGCCGGGGGGAACGGCTCGACGCGCAGCCCCGCCTCCACGGCGCCGTCGGTGAGCAGCGTCGCGTGGCCGCCCCCCTCTCCGACCAGCGCCACGCCGGGGCCCGCCGGCAGCGGTGAGTCGAGAAAGGCCCCGGCGATCGCCAGCGCCTCGTCGGCCCGGTCGAGCAGCACCGCCCCCGCCTGCTCGAGCGCCTGGCGCGCCACGTCGCTCTCGCCCGCCAGCGCCCCGGTGTGCGACAGGGCGGTTCCCTGTCCGGCGCGCGTCCGGGCGCCGCGCAGGAGCAGCACCGGTTTCGTCGCCGCCGTCCGCTCGAGCACCTCGAGGAAACGGCGCGCCCCCCCGCGCGCGAACCCCTCGGCGAAGACCAGGACGACGCGCGTCTCCTTGTCGGTCCTCAGGTAATCGAGATAGTCATCGAGCGCCAGATCGGCCTGGTTGCCGGCGCTGATGAAGCGCGCGAAGCCGAGCCCGGGGCGGCGCGAGGCCTCGTGCCCGAGGGCGAAGCCGAGGTTGCCGCTCGCCGACAGGAACGACAGCCCGCCGGGATTGAACGGGATGGCGCTCAGGTTGAGGCGCGCCGGGGCGCTGTAGATGTTCATGCAGTTCGGCCCGACGACGCGCGTGCCCCCCTCGCCCGCCGCCTCGACCAGCCGGCGCTCGAGGCGGCGCCCCTCCTCGCCGTGCTCGGAGAAGCCTGCCGCGTAGACGATGGCGAACGGGATGCGTTGGCGGGCCACCTGGCGCATCGCCGGCAGCACCTCGGGCGCCGGCCGCACGATCAGCGCCAGATCGATCGGGCCCTCGGCCGCCTCGAGCGAGGGGAGGAAGCGCCGGCCGAGAAGCGCGCCCCCCTTCGGGTTGACCGGGTGGATGCCGCCCGTGTACCCCTGCTCGATCAGGGTCGTGAGGAGGATGGTGCCGTACTTGCCGGGGGTCTCCGAGGCGCCGATGACCGCCACGCCGCGCGGGTCGAAGAGGCGCGCCAGAGGGTGCGCCGGCTCCTCGGGCGGGCGCGGCTCGGCGGGGTGACGCGGTCCCTCGGGGTGACGCGCCGACTCGCGCCGTCGCGGCTCCTGCCGATGCGTCATCGTCGCACGCCTCCCGTCTCAGGCGAGAAGCGGCGCCACCTCGCGGAAAGCGCGCAGGGTCGCCTCGACGTCCTCGTCCGAGTGCTGCACCGACACGGTCCAGATGTCCTCCGGCCCGTGGGCCTGCGGCAGGATACCGCGGTTCGCCATCCCGACCCAGAAGCGGAGCCAGGTGTCGAGCCGCGTCTGCTTGAAATCCTGCAGGGTCCGCACCGGCTTGCGAGTGAGGTAGAGGCAGCCCGAGGCCCCCGCCGTCACGACGTGCGCCTCGAGGCCCAGGCGGCCGATGATCTCGCGGTATCCGTCGGCCAGCGCCCGGCTGACGGCGAACAGCCGGTCATAGGCCTCGGGGGTGAGCACCTCCGTCAGCGTGGCCTGCGTCGCGGCCAGGCCGACGAGGTTGGCGGCGTAGGTGCCGACGTGCTTCACGTTGGCGTTCTCGATCGTCTGCATCAGGTCGCGCCGGCCGCCGAAGAGACCGATCGGGAAGCCGCCGCCGATCGACTTGGCCATGCAGACGAGATCGGGCACGACCCCGAGGTGCTGGCCCGCGCCGAGCGGCCCCATCTTGCACCCCATCTTGACCTCGTCGTAGATCAGGACCGCTCCCTCCCGGTCGCACAGATCACGCAGACCCTGCAGGAACCCCTCGACCGGATGGATGACGCCCAGGTTGAAGACGATCGGCTCGAGGATCACCGCGGCGATGGCGCCCGGATTCGCGCGAAAGGCGCGGCGGACGCTCTCGAGGTCGTTGTAGCGCGCCACCAGCGTATCGGAGACCAGCGAACGCGGAATGCCGGCGCTCTGGATCTCGATTCCCATCCACTCCGGCGCGCCGGGCGGCAGGTCGGCCTCGGGAAGGGTGAGCCAGAACTCCGGCGCGCTTCCGTGGTAGCAGGCGTCGAATTTCAGGATCTTGTCGCGTTTCGTGGCGCCGCGCGCCACGCGCAGGGCGTACGAGGTCGCCTCGGCCCCGGTGTTGACGAAGCGCACCTGCTCCAGTCGGAAGCGCTCGCAGACCAGCCTTGCCACGTCGGCGGTGCGCGGGTTCGGGTAGCAGAACATGGTGCCTTTCTCGATCTGCCGGCGCACCGCCTCGATGACGCGCGGGTGCGAGTGCCCGCTCAACAGGGTCGACTGCGCCAGGGAGTAGTCGATGTAGTCGTGGCCGTCGACGTCCTGCACGTGGGATCCGCGCGCCGTCTTGATGAAGATCGTCTGCGGATCCATGAGACGGAAATTGCTGCAGACACCGTTCGGCAGAAGCCGCAGGGCGCGCTCGTGCTCTTCGATCGATCGGGTGACGCGCCCCTTGAAGCGACGCAGCTCGTCGGCGTACGGATCGCGCGCGGCGTCGAACGGGACGGCGGGGACGGCCTGGGATCCGGGCTGGGGCTGCTGATCGAGCGACATGACGCACTCCTTTGAGAGATCGACGCGCGGCTGGTCTTTTCGAGGCCCCTCAGCTCACGAGGCGCGACAGGTCGCGCTTCATGACGCCGTTGACGATGATCGTCCGCATCACCTCGGAGGTGCCTTCCCAGATCCGATCGACGCGCAGGTGGCGGAAGTGGCGCTCGGCGGCGTAGTCGGCGCAGTAGCCCCGCCCGCCGAAGATCTGCACGACCCGGTCGGCCACCCGGTTCGCCATCTCCGAGGCGTAGAGCTTGGCCATCGAGCACTGCGCGTGCAGCACCTTCACGTCCTCGCCGGCGTCGATCGCCTCGGCCGTGCGATAGGTCATGAGGCGCGCCGCCCAAAGCTCCGTCAGGCTGTCCGCCAGCATGAACTGCACGGCCTGGAAATTGGCGATCGCCTCGCCGAACTGCTGCCGCCCCTTGGCGAACGCAGTCGCCTCCTCGATCAGCCGCGCCGCCGCGCCGCAGCAGCGCGCCGCGATGCCCAGCCGCTCATAGCGGAACCAGCTATAGGTGAAGCCCATGCCGTCGCCTTCCGCGCCGATCCGGTTGGCCGCGG
>DASTNM010000320.1:0-2029 GCA_035762745.1 Candidatus Polarisedimenticolia bacterium | reverse complement strand
GGCCCCCCTCGAGATAGCGGCGAACCTCCGGCTGGTTCGGATCGAGGTCGAGGGAGCGCCGAAACTCGCGCGCCGCCCCGGCCCGGTCGCCGAGACAAAGGCGAGCCAGCCCGGCCGAGGCGGGAATGAGCGGGTTCCGCGCCTCGAGGCGGGCGGCGCGCCGGAAGTCGTCCAACCCCCCGGCGCAGTCCCCCCTGTCCACCCGGTACCGGCCCCGGAAGAGCCACAGGTCAGGCTCCGTCGGCCGCGCCTCGACCGCCTGCCCCAAAAGCGCCAGGCTGCGCCCCGCCTCGCCGGCCCGCCCGTAGGCCAGCGCCCGGCCGATGACGTTGCGCACGCCGTCGGGGGAGCCATCGGCCAGCGAGCGGACCAAGAGGGTGTCGGACCGGTCGCGGTCGCCACCGGAGGCGGCGAGCAGATCGCTCAGGTTCCAGAGCGCCGAGGCGAGGTGCGGGTCGAGAGCGAGCGCCTGCTCGAAGGCGGCGACGGCCTCGCCGGTCTTTCCCGCCTCGCGCAGGATCAGGCCGGCGTTGTTCCAGGCGCCGGGGGTGCGTGTCGAGCCCGCCGCGTGCGCCGAGGCCGCAGCGCCTGCCGGCGCGGCCCCCTGGGCGTGCGGGGCGCTGGTCACCTCCCCGGAGCCGATGTAGCCGAGGGCCCGAAGCTTGGCGATCGCCTCGGCGTCGCCCTCTTCGTTTGCCTCCGGCGCCGCCGGAGCCCCCGACGTCGCCGGCGCGGCGGCGGGGTGGAATAGGGCGCGGTAGTCGACCGGCGGCCCCTCGCCCGCCGCGACGCCGTCGAGGGGCGGGCCGGCGATTCCGACCCCGGGCGGCAGGCCGAGAAGCGCCAGGAGTGTGGCGCAGACCTGTCGCACGCCGCCCGGGGCGCCGCGCGTGACCGCTCCCGGCTCCGCCGGCGTGATCCCGGACCCCCAGAGAAGATAGATCCCTTCGTTGCGGTGCCAGCGGCCGGCGGTGGCCGCGATCAGGCTCGAGATCGCCTTCGGACGTCCCTCCCTCCAGAAGAAACCGTGGTCGGAGGCGATCATCAGCACCGCGCCGGAGGCCCGCGCCAGATCGCGGTAGACACCCAGCAGACGGTCGATCTCGCGAAAGTAGACCTCGGGCACCTGCGCGTAGTGCTCGAAATCGGCCTCGGAGATCCCTTCCTGCCGCGGCGGCGGGTAGGGTGCGAAGAGATGGCCGATGGCGTCGGTCCCCTGGAAGTAGACCACCGCCAGGTCGGGCAATTCCTCTTGAAGATAGGCGCGCGCCAGCGCGTCGTAGACCCGCGTCTCGATCAGGATCCGGCGCAGCCCGCTGACCGGTCTGGCGTACGGATCGGGAAGCGCGACGAGGCGGCGGTACTCGGGTTCGGTGAGCCACGGAAGATAGGCGCGCAGCGCCTCGAAGCCGACGGCGCTCTCGGTCGCCTCGCGCGTCTTGCGCGCCCATTCGGCGCGCTCGGGCGGGAAGACGACGCCGGGCGGCGGCTTTTCCTCCTGATATTGGAACGAGAAGAGGCGATCCGAGACCATCAACCCGCGCACCGGCTCGGCCGGCCAGGTCGCCCACAGGCCGAATACGGCGACCGTCCGGCCGGCAGCGGAGGCTATGTTCCAGATCGCCGGAGCGACCCGCTCGTCGCTCGTGATCGGTTGCCGGGCGCCGCTCGCCGGGTCGAAGCGGGTGAAGTCGAGGATGCCGTGCTCGAGCGGGCCGAGCCCCGTCATCATCGAGGTCCAGACGAGCGGGGAGAGGGGAGGGTGCTGCGTGGTCAGGACTCCGGCGCGTCCCTCGCGCGCCAGGCTCGCGAGGTTCGGCATCGTCCCGTCGGCCATGTAGCCGGCGAGGAGATCCCAGTCGGCCCCGTCGAGACCGACGAAGAGGACGCGCCGGCCGCCGCGCGCCGAGGGCGGAACGGGGGCGCCCCCGCCGGCGCGTCCGGACGACGCGTCGCCGGTCTCATCCGCCGCGGGGTGCGTCCGCGTCCCCCCGATTCGCGCGTAGTACCACGCCCCGAGCAGCCCGGC
>DASTNM010000319.1:0-8597 GCA_035762745.1 Candidatus Polarisedimenticolia bacterium | reverse complement strand
CCCATCTGCGGCGAATCCCTAATCGCCGGGACGGCGCTCGTCTTGTACCGCCGGGCCTGCGACCTGAAAGGTGTTCGCGCTCCTCTTCTTCGACACGCGCCACGCGGTCGATTTCCTGCCTGTTTGACGGATGGGACATTCCATCAGTCGCCGGAGGACCGGTGCGCCTTCCCGAGCAGATGTCGCAGCGCCCCCTCGAGGTCGGGATGCCGGAAGCGGTAGCCGGAGGCCAGGAGGCGCTTCGGCTCGACACGGGCGCTGCTCAGGAGCAAAGCGTCGGCCATCTCGCCGAAAAGGATTCGGGCGGCGAAGGCCGGCATCGGCATGAACGTGGGGCGTGACAGGACGCGCCCGATCGTCTTGGTGAGATCGAGGTTCGTCACCGGTCGCGGCGCGACGGCGTTGACCGGGCCGCGCAGCACCGCGGCGGCGAGGGCGTGGTGGATGATCGCCACCGCGTCGTCGAGGGCGATCCAGGAGACATACTGCCGGCCGCTGCCGAGCGGGCCGCCGGCCCCGAGACGGAACGGCGGCAGCATCTTCGCCAGCGCGCCCCCGGCCGGGCTCAGGATCACCCCGAAGCGCAGATTCACGACACGGATTCCGGCGCGCGCCGCCGGTCCGGCGGCCGCCTCCCACTCGCGGCAGAGGCCCGACAGGAAGTCGTCGCCGGGGGCGCTTTCCTCGCTCAGGATCTCCTCGCCGCGGTCGCCGTAGTAACCGATCGCCGAGGCGGCGACGAGCGTCCGGGGTCGCCGCGACAGGCGCGCCAGCGTCTCGCTCAGAAGGCGCGTCCCGTCCACCCGGCTGGCGCGGATGCGCTCCTTGCGGGCCGCGCTCCAGCGCCCCGCCGCGAGGTTCTCGCCCGCGAGATGGACGACCGCGTCGAACCCCTCGAGGGGGGCCGCATCGAGACGCCCCCCGGCCGGATCCCAGGCGACCGCTGCCGCTCCGGCGACGGACGGCAGGCGGACCAGACGCACGACCGAATGACCGGCTGCCGTGAGCTTCGGCACCAGAGCCGAGCCGACGAGTCCGGTCGAGCCACTGACCAGGATCTTCAGGCTCTCTCCTTCCTGCGCCGCATCCAGAGCCCGAGCAGCTTCCAGACGACGGGACCGCTCGCGAGCCCCATCAGCCCCAGCCAGGCCATCTGCCGTGCGCCGATCGGCACCCCCAGCCAGCAGACCAGGAACGGACCGACGCAGATCGCCACCGCGCCGATCCACCCTCCGGGCACCTTGAAGCGGCGCGGCAGATCGGGGCGCGTCACGCGCAGCCTCAGGAACGAGAGATAAAGAAGGGTGTAGATGCCGGCGTTCAGCCACTGGTTCCAGACCACGATCGACACGAAGTGCTCGACGCCGAGGGCGATCAGGCTGTAGACGACGCCGTCGAACAGAAGCGACACCCACGGCGCGCCGTAGCGCCGGCCGATCGCCGCGAAGGGGGCCGGGAACTTCCCTTCCTGCGCCAGCACCAGGGGGACGCGGGTGTTCACCATCAAGGCGCCGTGGAAGAGCGACTGGTTGGCGAGCAGCGCGCCGAGGGCGATCCAGGACCCGAGCCAGGCGCCACCCACGATGCCGCCGAGGGTGGCGAAGTGCTGGTCTCCCCAGGTGGCGTAGGCCGGGTCGATCCCCAGGCCGATCACGACCGGCAGGAAATAGATCAGGAACATGCACGGGATCGCCAGGGCGTAGGCGCGGCCGAAGGTGCGGGTCGGGTCCTCCACCTCACCGGCCACGACCGAGACCGAGTCGAGGGTGTTGTAGCACCACATCCCGAGCATCAGCGCCACGCCGAGACCCTGGGTCAGGCTCTTCCCGGCGGCGACCAGCGGATGGAGATCGGCGAGGCTGAAGCGCGGCAGCCCGAGACCGACGAAGAGAACGAAGGGCGCCAGGATGAAAAGTGTGAACCCGACCGCCAGGCGGCCGCCGAACTTGATGCCGCGCAGGTTGATGCCGACGAAGATCCAGACGAAGGCGAGACGGATTAGACGCTGCGCCCCCTGCCCCATGCCGGGGATCCAGTAGGCGAGGTACTGGCTGAAGAGGATTGGATAGATCGAGGTGTCGGCCAGCATCTTGATCCAGTACCACCAGGCGGCCTGGAACCCCCAGAACGGGCCAAAGGCCATCCCGATCCAGCGGATGAACCCGCCCTCCTCGGGGACGGCGCTCGACAGCTCGGTGGCGACCAGGGTGTGGGAGAGCCCCCAGAAGAGGAGCGTCAGCACCAGCATCAGGGGCGCCGCCCCCGGCCCCCCGTCGCGCACCATCGCCTCGAGGCCGAACGGGCCGGAGGAGGCGAAGACGAAGATCGTCCCGGCGAGGGTCAGGACACCGAGCCCGCGGCGAAGCGGGAGCGCCGATCCGGTCATCGTCTCGTCCCTCACCGGCCCAGGGCGAAGCAGCGCATCGACAGGTTGGCGTGCTGGAACCCTTCGTAGAGGTGAATCGCCCGCTCGTCCGCCTCGGCCATCCCGAGGACGAAATGGATCGGGTCGAAGTGCTCGCTCGTCGGGACAGCCAGGTCGTGGTGCGGGGCGGTGCCTCGGAAGGCGGTGATCGCCGCGAAGTCGCGCGCCTCCAGCCGATCGCGGAACCAGTCGTCGAACGCCCGGGCCCACGGATCGACCGGCGCCCCCTTGTTCTCGAAGGCGACGCGCTCGAGGTTGTGGACGACGCCGCCGCTGCCGAGGAGGAGGATCCCGCGCCGGCGCAGCGGCGCCAGCGCGCCCCCCATCCGCATCAGGAGGTCCGGATCGGCCGCTCGCGGCAGGGAGACCTGGACGACCGGAATCGCGGCCTCGGGGTAGACGAAGCGCAGAGGGATCCAGGCGCCGTGGTCGAGGCCGCGCCGCGGATCGAGAACGGCCGGCAGACCGGCGCCGGCGAGGCTCTCGACGATCGAGGCGGCGAGGTCGGGGGCGCCGGGGCAGGGATAGGTCAGGCCATAGAGCACCTCGGGGAAGCCACCGAAGTCGTAGATCGACTCGGGACGCGCGGCGCCGGTGACCCGGAGCGGGGCGGCGGACTGCCAGTGCGCCGAGACCACGACGATCGCCCGGGGGGTAGGGGCGATCGCGGCGATCCGGCGCAGCGCCCGGGTGTAGTCGTCGTCATCGAGAGCGACGGCGGGAGAGCCGTGCGAGACGAAGATCGCCGGCAAGGGGTTGCGATCCTCGACCGCCTGGTCGGTGGCCTGTGTCGTCATGCTGTGCGATACCCGGAGACCGGATCCACGTCGGATCATGGAGCGGCTGGATTATAGCCGTCCCGGCCGCGGATCGGTGGCCCGGTCGGCGGCGGCCCGCCGTGGCGGGCGCGCCGGAGCCCGGCTTGCCGCGGCCGGCCCCGGACCTTATCTTGATCCCTCGTCCGAGGGAGCCTTGGCCAGCGCCGCCGTATCACCCGCCCGCAGCACCCCTCCATCCGGATCACCGTCCCGAACCGTCGTTTCGAGCGGCGCGCGCGCCCTCGCCCTCGAGGGGATCTTCCAGGCGCTGGCGCAGGGACTCGGAGAGGCCTACCTCGGCGCCTTCGCGCTCCTCCTGGGGGCCGGCGGTCTGGCGCTCGGACTGGTCGCCACGCTGCCGACCGCGGCGGCGAGCCTCGCCCAGGTGATGACGCGCGGGGCGCGCGCCGTCATCGGCGATGCGCGGGCGCTCGTGGCGCGCGCCTGGTCGGCGCAGGCGATCGGCTACGCCTCCCTCGGTCTCTGCGCCCTGCTTCCGCCGCCCTGGCCGGTGCCGGCGTTGTGCGCGCTGGCGCTTGTCGCCTGGGGCTGCGGCGGGATCGCCGTCCCGGCCTGGACCGCGCTCGTGTCGGGTGTGGTGCCGAAAGGGCGTCATGGCTGGTTCTTCGGTCTGCGCGGGGCGGTGCAGCAAATCGGCGTGCTGACGGCGATCGTGCTGGGCGGGCTCATCCTGTCCTGGAGGACCTCGAAGGGGGAGGAGAGTCTCGGCTTCGTCATCATCTTTATCATGGCGGGGCTGGCGCGCGCCTCCGGCACGCTCCTGATCGGAAGCGTGCGCGACCCCGGCGTCGCGGCCGCGGTGCCCCGACGGGCACGGGGGCGCGGCTTCGGACCGCCGCGCGCCTCAGCGAAGGTGCGACGCCTCGCCGTCTATCTCTGGGGGCTGCACTTCGCGACCTACGTCTCCTCGCCGTTCTTCGTCCCGTACATGCTCCGGGATCTGCATCTGTCCTACGCACTGGTCGGTGTGCTGGTGGCGGTGCCGGCGATCGTCAAGATGCTCACGCTGCGGATCTGGGGGCGCCTCGCCGACCGTCTCGGTCCGGGCCCGGTGCTGCGGACCACCGGCTGGCTCGTCGTCGCGGTCCCCGGACTCTGGCTGCTCTCGAAGAGCCCCTGGTGGATTCTCACGGCCCAGGCCTATTCGGGTTTCGTCTGGGGGGCATTCGAGCTGGCGCAGGCGTCGGCGATCCTGCAGGCGACGCGCGGCGGCGAGCGACTCGTCGCCCAGTTCAACGGCGTCGACGGCTTCGTGCTGATCGCCGGCTCGCTCCTGGGCGGGGCGGTCGTGAACCTCGTGTCGGCGCGCGGCGGGTCGGGCTACCTCGCCGCCATGGCCCTCTCGACCCTGTTGCGCGCGCTGCCGGCGACGGCGCTCCTGTGGCGCGTGCGCGGTCTCGGCAAGCCGGCCTGGTCGCATCTCAAGATGCCGCTCCGCCTCTGGGCCATCCGGCCGACGCGCGGCATCTCGCTGACCGCGGAAGAATTCTCCCTCCGACACTCATCCGAGACGCCGCCCCGACCCTAATGACGGAGTGGGTCCGCGAAGTGCCGTTCAACCCGTCGCGGTACCCGTCCGCTTCCGGCGGGAGAGTAGGATGAGCCGCCGTCACAGGCCGGCGGAGCACCTGCCGTCGGGGCGCAGGACCACGCTGGCCGTCGGCTCACCTGGAGGGGGAGCGCCATGAACACGAGAAGGAACACGCCGGTCGCGCTGGCGATCGTCGTTCTGATGGGTGGATTGGCGCGGCCGGGAGGGTCCGCCGCCGTGGCGGGTGCCGCCACGCCGCCCGCGCCCGGGGACCGGCGCGAGATCACGACGCCACCGGATCGCGCCGCGATCGAAAAGGTGGTCGCCGATTACGTCGGACTGTACGCCCGCCCGACGCTCGATCGCTGGAAGACTCTCTTCCACACCGCGCTGACGGTCGTCTATCCGGACGACGACGGCACGATCCGCGCGCGCACCCTCGAGCAGTTCTTCACGGCCCAGAAGGACTACTTCGAGACCGGGCGGCGGATCAGCGAGCGGCTGGAGAACGTCCGGATCGACGCGGGCCATCGGATCGCCCGTGTCGGCGCCGACTTCATCTTCGTCGACGAGGGGGTGGAGAGCCGCGGTAAGCTGGGGCTGCACCTGGCGGAGGGGAAGGAAGGCTGGAAGGTGGTGGGCATCATCTTCTCCTACGACGCGCCCTGAGGGCTGCGGGCGGCCCGGTTCCCCTTCACGATCAGGATCGTCTGGTCGTCGCCGCGCGCGCAGGGGCCGGACCAGGCATCGACGGCGTCGAACAGGGTGCGGCGCAGTGCGTCGGCGGGCAGCCCGCGGTGCTCGAAGGCGAGGTGGACCAGCCGCTCGTCGCCGAACTCCTCGTCCTTCGTGTTGCGCGCCTCGCTGATGCCGTCGGAGTAGAGAAGGAGCAGCGCCTCGGGGGGCAGGTGGGCGCGCGCCTCGTCGTAGCGCACCCAGTCGAAGGCGCCGATGATGGTGCCGCCGGCGGAGAGCCGCTCGATCGCGCCGTCGGGACGCATCAGGATCGCCGGGTTGTGGCCGGCGTTGGTGTAACGCAGCAGACGCGAGCGATCGTCGTACAGGGCAAGGAAGAGCGTCGCGTAGCGGTTGGAGTCGGCGCTGCGGCAGATCTGGCGGTTGACGGTTCCGGCGATGCGGGCGATCGCCTGGTCGGCGCCCAGGGCGGGAGCGCCGTCGGCGGCCTCGGCGGCGAACGTCACCTGGGCGCGCAGCGAGGCCTGCAGGTTCGACATGAGGAGCGAGGCGGAGATCCCCTTGCCGGCCACGTCTCCGAGCGCCAGGGCGAGCAAGCCGGGCCCCACCTCCAGGTAGTCGTAGTAGTCGCCGGCGACGCCGCGCGCGGCGCGGCACTCGCCGGAGATCTCGGCGGTCGCGAGACGTGGAGTCAGACGCGGGAAGAGGCGCGCCTGCACGCCGGCGGCGATCTCGATCTCGCGCTCGAGACGCTCGCGCTCGACCCTCTCGAGCAGCAGATGCTCGATGTGGGCCGACATGTCGTTGAAGTGCGCCGCCAGCTCGCCGAGCTGGTCCTGGGAGCGGACCTCGATGCGGTGCGAGAAGTCGCCCCGGCCGATGAACTCGGTGGCGCGGTGCAGGCGGTCGACGGTGCCGGTCACGGCGCGCACCATCCAGGCGGCGGCGCCGAGCGCCAGAAGCTCGAACCCGACGAAGATCGAGCCGATGCAGATCAGTCCCAACCTCCAGTAACGCCCGGCCGTGCTGGTCCCGAAGACCTGCCGCCCCGCCTCGACCCACGACCAGTCGAAGGTCAGGGCGACCCGCTCCACGCGACGGCCGCTCTGCCAGTCGGTCGAAGGCATGAGCGCCACGTAGAACAGCCCCGGCGACGCCCGGTGCGCCGCGCCGGGGCCTCCGCTCACGCCCGCGAAGGAGAACGTGCCGTCCGCGAGCGATCGGTTCGCGGCGGAGACCGGGTGGACGCTCATGCCGGTCGCCTCGCTGATCTGGCGCACGAACGGCTCGGCCAGCGGCACCTCCACCAGCACCGCGTACGGACGATCCGGGGCGCCGACGGGCGCCAGGGCGCGCACGATCGAGACACCGTCGGATCTGGCTACGGCCGGTTGCGCAGCGTCCGGCGGTGGCGGAAGGGACGGTGGAACCGGGTCGGAAGTCGCCGCGGCGCTCGGCGGCGGGTCGTGGGTCAGGCCGCTCCAATACGACTGCCCCTCCAGCCAGGCGGGGATCTCGGCGGTCTTCAGGAGGGCGACGCGCGCTCCCGGCAATGAGGCCCGCACCAGGCCGGATCCCGAAAGCAGCGTCTGAAGCGCCGCCTCTGGAGAGGACGCGGGGGGCAGCCGCTGGAGATCGGTCGCGAGGGCGCGCGCGAACGCCTCGGCCTGGTCGGCCGAGGCGCGCACCTGGACGGTGATGATGCGGGCCATCGCCTCGGCGGTCAGGCCGAACCAGGAGATCAGCGCCTGGGCGGTCATCAACAGGAAAGGAGTCAGCCCGACGAGGAGGTAGGTGATCGCCAGGCGCCGGCGGACCCGCCACAGCAGACGCCCCCACGACCAGGAGACCCAGCGCGTTCCGTAGTAGACGATCGTCGCCACCAGAGCGAGAAGGGTGACGAGGCGCAGCAGGGTGCCGACGAGATGCTCGCCGTAGAGGAAGGAGTCCAGACGCGTGCGCTGGGCGACCAGCCAGAAGAGGAGGAGCAGGCCGGCGGCGAGCGCCACGCGGCGCATGCTCCGGCCCGATGAGCGCTTCTCGGACATGCTCGCGGCCCGCCCGGAGGATTCAGTCGATGGCGCAGGATCCGGGGCCGCGCGGGTCGCCGCAGGAGCCGCAAGCCCCTGCGCCCTCTCCCGGCACGCCGCCGCCGCGCGTGCTCACTGCGAAGACCGACAGCTGCTTCTCGAGGTCCTCGCTCTCACAGGCGGGGCAGGCGGGCCTGGTCGACCCCATCACGATCTGCTCGAAGCGACGCGAGCAGTCCCTGCAGACATACTCGAAGATAGGCATGGCGGTTTCAGGATACCGGATACCCCTCAGTCCTGTCGAGGCGGTGCCGCCAGCGAGGGGCCCGGCGTGGGTGTGGGCGCAGGTGTGGGCGCAGGTGAGGGAGCGACGGTCGGCGAGGCCTCGGCGGCGGCGGACGGGGCCGGCGCCGGCGCGCCGCCGGGCGTGGTCGTTGGCGGCCCGGCGAACGGCCCGGCCGGCGGACCGTTGCCGTTGCTGATGGCACGGCCGATCTTCCAGCCGCCGTCGGGCTGCCGGCGCAGGACCAGCAAATACTTCCTAATGATGATCACCGGCTTGTGGCCGGCACGCGTCACGGTCCCGTTGATGGTGCCGCGGTCGAAGGCCCACTCGCCGGCGTCGACGACCTCTTCTGAGAGGAGACTCACCTGAACGCCTGGCTCGTGGAGGAGAGATTCGTAATAGGCGCGCAGCGCCGTTCGGCCGACGATCGGGGGATGATCCTCGGTCAACGCCACGCCGTCGTCGGTCCAGAGGGCCAGGATCGCCGCGACGTCGCCGGCGTTGAACGCGGCAGTCAGCCGCTCGCGCAGGCGGCCGATCATCTCGTAGCGGGCGCTCGGGGTGAGCGGCAGATGGCACGCCGCGGCGCAGGGCGCGAGGCACAGGATCAACGCGGTCGCCGCTCGGAATCGCATCGGAACCCCTCCCCGCGCGGCAAGGGTAGCCGGGCCGCGAGCCCCGGGTCAATCGGGGAAACCTCAGACCGCGGGTGGGATCGCTGCGGGCGACGGCGCGTCGGCCACCTGGGCGCGGTAGAGGTCGGCGCACTGCGGGCAGACTCCGTGGTCGG
>DASTNM010000318.1:0-8996 GCA_035762745.1 Candidatus Polarisedimenticolia bacterium | reverse complement strand
GTACGACATCGGCCGAAACACGATGAACTGAGCCGTCGCCTGCACCCGCATCACCGCTCACGGGGCGTCGGAGGAATTGGATGAAGGAGCTCAACCGGGCCACCAGGATCTACATCCTGTGCGCGGACGCCTTGGCTCTCTTGATCCTCGCCCACATCCTGCACTCCGGTTCGCTGGAGTTCAGCACCGAATTCGTCACCCTCGCCCTGATCGGGGCGATCATGTCACCCCACACCGTGCACCTCGGGATGCGCGTCGAGATGTCGATCTCGCACCCGTTCATCCTGGCCACGATGATTCTGCTTGGTGAGACCGAGGCGGTCGTCATCTCCGCCATCTGCATGGGCAGCCTGTGCTTTATCCGCGCGCAGCGCATGGAGATGTACAGGGCGCTCTTCAACCTGAGCGTCTTCGTCGTCACCACCTTCGCGACCTGCGAGACCTATCGGATGTTCGGGGGCTACGATCAGGGTCCGGGCGTGAGCCACACGCTGGTGGCGTTGATGATGGCCACCATGGTCTTCTATCTGGTCAACACCTACGGCATCTCGGGCGCGGTGGCCCTGACCAATCGCCTCGGTCTCTTCAGGGTCTGGCACGAGAACTTCCTCTGGTGGGCCCCCTCGTTCTTCGCAGGCGGATCGCTCGCCCTGGCGATGTCGTACTTCCTGAAGCGCTTCGGGATCTACTCCTTCGTCCTGTCCCTGCCCTTCTGCGTCCTCATCTACTACTCCTACAAGCTCTATCTCGACAAGCTGGAGGAGAAGAAGCAGCACCTGCAGGATATCGAGCGCATGAACGCCGACCTGGAGCACAAGGTCAAGGACCGCACGCAGGAGCTGGAGGTCGTCAACGAAAAGCTGCAGCAGTCCAATCGCGAGCTGCAGCGCGCCAACTCGCTCAAGAGCGAGTTCGTCGCCAACATGTCGCACGAGCTGCGCACGCCGCTCAACGCGATCATCGGCTTCTCGGAGCTCCTGCTCGACACGAGCGTCGGCGCCCTGAGCGAGGACCAGCGGGACTATGTCGCCGATATCCTGAGCAGCGGCCGCCACCTGCTCGAGCTGATCAATGACATTCTCGACCTGTCGAAGATCGAAGCCGGCAAGATGAAGCTGAGTCTCGAGGAGTTCGAGATCGGCCCGGTCGTGGACGAGGCCTCGGCGCTCCTGCGCGTGGAGGCGGGACGCAAGCAGATCGAGATGGTCACCGAAGTGCCGGACCCCGAGCTGATCGTCCAGGCCGATCGCAGCAAGGTCAAGCAGGTCCTGTACAATCTCCTGAGCAATGCCGTGAAATTCACCCCTCCCATCGGCCGCGTGACCCTGACCGCGGGCCTGGCGGAAGGCAGGCTGAAACTTACGGTCGCGGACACCGGGATCGGCATCAAGGAGGAGGACCGGGAGCGGATCTTCGAGGCCTTCACGCAGGTCGACGGATCCTACTCGCGCAAGTACCAGGGAACCGGGCTCGGCCTCACCCTCGTCAAGAAGTTCATCGAGATGCATGGCGGGAGCGTGCACCTGACGAGCCGGGTCGGGGAGGGAAGCACCTTCACCGTGTTCCTGCCACGCCCGGCCGCTCGTGAGTCGGTGGGCCCTCCCGCCCCGTCCCCCATCGAGCGACCGGCCGCCGTTGAACCAATCGCCATTCCCTTGCCGCCCACCACCGTGGCGCCGCCCGAAGGGCGTGGCGACCTCATCCTGGTGGTCGAAGACAACCCCAGCAACTCCCGGCTGGTATGCGATCTGCTGCGGGCGCACGGCTATCGTGTGGCGGAGGCGGTCAGTGGAGAGGAAGCGATCGAAACCTTGAAGTTCCTGCGCCCGAACCTCATATTGATGGACGTGCAGCTCCCGGGGATGGACGGCCTGCAGACCGCGCGCCTGCTGAAGGAGGGCCGGGAGACGCGGGACATCCCGGTCGTGGCTCTGACCGCCCACGTCATGAAGGGTGACGAGGTCAGGGCCCGGGAGGCCGGCTGCGTCGGCTACATCCCGAAGCCGATCGACACGTCCATCTTTCCAAGGCAGGTGGCGGAGCTCCTGCGGGGGAGCGTGGCCGCTGCGTCGCGCTGAGGCTCGGGCTGGCTTGGAGCGGCTCTGAAGGGAGGGGTGATGCCAGAAGACGCCGGCGAACACAAGGCCCCGATCCTGGTGGTCGACGATGACCAGCGCAACGTGCGCCTGATGGAGTCGATCCTCAAGGCGAACGGCTACGCAGTCGTCAAGGCCTACGATGGAGAAGAGGCCCTGCGGGTCGTCGAGTCCGACAAGCCGGACCTGATTCTTCTGGATGTCATGATGCCCAGGATGAGCGGGTTCGAAGTCTGCCAGAGCCTCAAGGGGCGCTACCAGACGCGGCTCCTGCCGATCATCATGGTCACCGCGCTCAATGCCCTCGAGGACAAAATCCAGGCCCTGGAGTTCGGCGCGGACGACTTTCTGAGCAAGCCGATCAACAAGGTCGAGCTTCTCGCCAAGGTGCGATCGGTTTTGCGGGTGAAGGCGCTGCAGGACGAGGTGGAGACACAGAAGTCCAAGCTGGAAATCGCCAACCAGGAGCTGATCAAGGTCCAGCGTTTCAAGGAATCGATGACGCAGATGGTGGTGCACGATCTCAAGAACCCGCTGGCCGGCATCATGGGCAACATCCAGCTGATCCAGATGCAGCGCGCCGAGATGACACCCGCAAAGCTCACCGAGCTCCTGGAGCGCACCCAGGAGAGCGGGCGCCAGCTGATGCGGATGATTCTCAACATCCTGGACATCGGCCGTCTGGAGGAGCAGAAGATGCCCCTGCGGCTCGAGGCGATCGCGCTTGCGAAGGTGGTGGGAGATAACGTGGCGGAGATGCTCAGCCTCAGCACGCGCGACGGAATCCTGCTCGAGAGCCGGGTCGACCCGGCGCTCCCGCCCTGCCCCGCCGACCGCGAGCTGGTGAGCCGGGTGATCGCCAACCTCCTGAACAACGCATTCAAGCACACACCCAGCGGAGGGAGGGTGATCGTCGACGCCCGCCGCGAGGGGGAGGAGATCGTCCTGACCGTCCGCGATACCGGCGAGGGCATCCCGGAGGACCTGCAGCCGTATATCTTCGACAAGTTCGTGGCGCGGGAGACCGACAACAGCCGGCGGATGATGTTTGACTCGGGGCTGGGTCTGACCTTCTGCAAGCTGGCGGTCCAGTCGCATGGTGGGCGGATTTGGATCAAGAGCCGGCCCGGGGAGGGAACGACCGTCTTCGTCGCCCTCCCGCTGGGCCAACCCCGGTCCTCCGAAGCGTCCGAGCCGGGCGCGGCCTCCGGGGCCTCGGCCGCTTGACCCTCTGAGGACAGGGACTTATCTTCCCTGGCGGGTCGACGCCCGACCGAGGGGAGGAGCGTGTCGGCAACAGCCTCCGTGCCTGATCCCGTCCCGACGATCCGCGGCCATTGCACCCCGCCGGCTCTCGCCGAGGTCATCCGCGACCTCTACCTCGACGAGCGAACCGGGACGCTCATCCTGAGCCGTGGCGGCGCCGAAAAGCGGATCCTTCTCGACCGCGGCATGATCCTGACCGTCACCTCCTCCCTGGAGGACGAGCGACTCGCCGTCTTCCTGAGCCAGCACGGAACGTTGCGTGCGGAGGTGGCCGAGACCCTCAAGGGGCTGGACGACCGGCAGTCCGCGGAGGTCCTGCTCCAGAGCGGCAGGGCGACCGCCGAGACGCTCCACAAGGCCAGCCGCGAGCTGGCCCAGCAGATCCTGACCGCCCTGTTCCGCTGGGACGACCTCGAGTACCGTTTCGAGGAGGGCCCAGTCCCCCCGGGGCCGATCGAGACCAATGTCATCATCAGTTTCGAGCTCATCATACGGGCGCTGCGCTCGATGAGCGGCTTCGAGAATATCAAGGACGCCATGCTGCGCCAGGATCGCGGCCTCCGGCTTTCCGATCAGCTTTACCTGCCCTTCGACCAGCTCGGCCTGACGCCAGTGGAGGGGTTCCTGGTGTCGCGCATCGACGGGCAGGCGCGGATACGAGACATTCTCGCCCAGACGCCTCACGCCGAAGAGGAAGAGGCGGCGCGTTTTCTGTTCGGTCTGCTGATCCTGGGGCTGGTCAATTTCGTTCCGGGGATCGGCTCGGGGCCGCTGAGCTGCAGCGACCTGGTACGCGGCGAGGAGGAGAAGCGGCAGCGCGAGGAGCGCGAGCGGACCGAGGTGCGCGAGTTCTATCGGAGCGTGAATGCGGGGGATCCCCTGGCGACCCTGGGCGTGGGGGAGGACGCCACGCCCGAGCAGATCAAGGCGGCTTACCTCGAGCGCAAGGAACGCTTTCGTCCGGCACGCTTTCTGAAGAAGGTCCAGGTCGAGCTCAAGGAGGAGCTGCAGATCGTCGAGGCGCGCCTGGTGGAGGCCTTCGTGGCGCTGCGCTCACGCGCTCTCGGATCGGCGCGGGCGGGCGGCGGCACGGAGCGCCTGGTGAATCTCGATCTCGAGAGCCTGTCGCTGCGCAAGGAGCTGACCAAGACCGAAAAGCAATCGGTGGAGGAGGAACGCACGCGCCTGTCGGAGCAATTCTTCAGCAAGGCGCGCGACTACTGGAAGATGGGCGATTATTTCAACTGCATCCGCTACTGCGAATTCGCCGTTGGCTACAGCGACAAGAACGCGGGAGTCCACAGTCTCCTGGGCCAGGCGCTGGCGCGCAACCCCGATTACCGCTGGCAGAAGAGGGCCGAAAACGCCCTGACGCGGGCCGCCGAGCTGGAGCCATTCAACCCGGCGCACTTCGTCCTGCTCGGGGACCTCTACCGCACGCACGGCCTCAACGCCAAGGCGAGAAAGCACTACGAAAAAGCGATCGAAATTCAGCCGACCCACACCGCCGCTCTTCAGGCGCTGAATGACCTCGTCGACGGCAAGAGCTGAACCCCCGCGGTGCGCCGCCCTCCACTCGCGGGAAACCGATGCGGCAGCCCGGTTGTCCGGGATCCCCCCGCCCGGTGCCGATTGACAACCAGGACCTGCGTGCTATAATGCGCCGTCCTCCGGGTACGAATCGTCATGTACATAGAAATAAAGGAGATAGGCCCCGAAGGGCTGATGGTGGATCGTTACATCAACGGTCCCTCGCTGCCGCTGCAGGGAAACGATAAGGCTCTCCTGCAACGGGTCCGCATCACCGGCGAGTTGTTCCGCGATGACGGCGACGTCTCCTTCACGGGCGACATCGGGACTGTGGCGACCCTGTCGTGCAGCCGATGCCTGGAACCGTACGCGTTGCCGCTTGACCTTCATTTCGACCTGCTTTACACCACCGACCTGGAGACGATCGGGGAGGGGGAGAGTCGGGTCAATGAGGACCAGATCACGCTGACCCATTACGCCGGCGAACGGATCGACCTGGGCGAGCTCCTTCGAGAGCAGATCTACCTGGGTCTGCCGCTCAAGCCCCTCTGTCGCACCGAATGCCGTGGGCTGTGCTCCCGATGCGGCACGAATCTCAACGAAACAACCTGCACCTGCCGGGAGGAGCGGGCCGAGGATCCTCGCCTCCTGGTTCTCAAGAAGCTCCTCTAGACCCACAGGAAGCACAATCCGATGCCGAATCCCAAGAGACGTCATTCGCGCCCGCGCCGTGACAAGAGACGCGCCCACGACGGTCTGAGTCAGCCGGCCCTGTCCAAGTGCTCGAACTGCCACGAGGACAAGCTGCCCCACAGAGTCTGCCCGCACTGCGGCCAATACAAGGGTCGGGAGGTCATCGAGGTCGGCGAGGTCTGAGGCGATCCCCCGGATGGAGACGACGATTGCCATCGACGCGATGGGAGGCGATTTCGCCCCTGCGCACCCCGTGGCCGGGGCGGTTCTGGCGGCCCGGGAGTTCGGCGCGCGTCTCATCCTCGTAGGCCAGGCGCCGGCCATCGAGCGGGAACTGCTCCGTCATCATGCCTCGCGTCTGCCGATCGAGGTCGTCAACGCGACGGAAGTCGTGGGGATGGAGGAATCGCCCGTCACCGCCTTCCGCCGCAAGAAGGACTCCTCCATCAGGATCTCCGCCCTTCTTGTCCGCGATGGGCGGGCCCAGGGCGTCGTCAGCGCCGGGAATACCGGCGCCGTGATGACGACAGTCAAGATGATCTGCGGTGTCCTCGAGGGGGTCGAGCGTCCCGCGCTGTGCGCCGTGGTCCCGAACCTCCGAGGCTCTTCGGTCTGGCTCGATGTCGGAGCGAACATCGACTGCCGTCCTGAGCACCTCGTTCAATTCGCCATCATGGGGCACCTCTACGCCCACCAGGTGCTGGGGGTGACGCAGCCGCGCGTCGGCCTGATGAGCATCGGCGAAGAGGACAGCAAGGGGAACGAAGTGACTCGGGAGGCGTTCCGTATCCTCAAGGAGACCCCTCTCAATTTCATCGGCAACGTCGAAGGACGGGACATCTTCAACGGCAAGGCCGACGTCATCGTCTGCGACGGTTTCATCGGCAATGTCTCGCTCAAGGCGGTCGAGAGCGCTTCCGAAGCGATCTTCCACTTCATGAAGGAGGAGATCTCCAAGTCCTGGCTGGCCAAGCTCGGCTACCTCCTGGCACGGCCGGCCTTCCGCAATTTCCGCAAGAAGGTCGACTACGCCGAGTATGGGGGCGTCCCGCTTCTCGGAGTGAAGGGCGCCGCCATCATCTGCCACGGCGGCTCCTCGCCGCGAGCCATCAAGAACGCGGTGCGCGTGAGCCTGGAGTTCCTGCGCAACCGCGTCAATGACCGGATTCACGACGAGATCAGCCGCATGACGCCGGGTGATCCCCGCGCCTCGCTCCCGGGCCAGTCCTCCGTGCGACTTGGGGAGTGACATGAGCCGGCGAGGTCTCCGCGCCGTGATCCGCGGGACCGGATCCTCCCTTCCCGAGAAGATCCTGACCAATCGCGATCTCGAGAAGATGGTCGACACCTCCGATGACTGGATCGCCAGTCGCACGGGGATTCGCGAGCGTCGCATCGCCGGACCCGACGAGTACATGTCCCACTTCGCCACCCGTGCCGCCGAGCAGGCGCTGCAGGCGGCGGGGATCGCGGGGAGCGAGGTCGACCTCGTGATCTGCGCCACGGTGACCCCCGACATGCCGATCCCGGCGACGGCGTGCATCATCCAGGACAACCTGGGAGCGAGGAACGCCGCCGCCTTCGACATGGCCGCCGGCTGCTCCGGCTTCATCTACGCCCTGGCGGCCGGCGACCTCTTCGTCTCCAGTGGCGCCTATCGTAAAGTCGTGGTGATCGGGGCCGAGCTTTTGTCGAAGTACACGGACTGGACCGATCGATCGACCTGCGTGCTCTTCGGCGACGGAGCCGGCGCGGTGGTGCTGACCCCCGGAGAGGCTCCCTTCGGTGTTCTGGCCACGGCGATGCACGCCGACGGCAGAATGGCCGACTTCATCTACGTGCCGGCCGGAGGGACGCGCGAGCCCGCCAGCGAGCGCACCGTCGCCGAGCACAGGCACTTCATCCGCATGAAGGGGAACGAGACGTTCAAGATGGCGGTCCGGTCCATGGAGGAGACGTCGCGCGAGGTCCTCAAGGCTTCCGATCTCACGCCCGAGGAGATCGGGCTGTTCATTCCGCACCAGGCGAACCGCCGCATCATCGACGCCGTCGGCAATCGCCTGGGGCTGCGCGAGGACCAGGTGTATTTGAATATCGAGCGCGTCGGAAACACCTCCGCCGCGTCGATCCCGATCGCCCTCGACGAGGCGGTGCGCGCAGGGCGCGTGCGCCGTGGCGACAACCTGGTCTTCGCCGCCTTCGGCACGGGCCTCACCTGGGGGGCGGCCGTTTGCAAGTGGGGCTGGTGAGCGCCAGGGCGCCGCGTGCCGCCCTCCTCTTCCCGGGGCAGGGATCCCAGGCCGTCGGCATGGGCCGGTCGCTCCACGACACCGTCCCGGAGGCCCGGAGGATCTTCGAGCGCGTCGATCGGGCCCTCGGCACCGCTCTCAGCCGGGCCTGCTTCGAAGGTCCCGAGGAGGCGCTCCGGCTCACCGCCACCACGCAGCCGGCCATCCTCGCCACGAGCATCGCGGCCCTGGAGGCGCTCAAGGCGCGGCTCGGCGGCGGATGGGCCGGGATCGTCGCCTGCGCGGCGGGTCACTCCCTCGGAGAGTATTCCGCGCTCGTGGCCTCCGGCTCCCTCGGTCTCGAGGATGCGGTCCGGACCGTGCGCCGCCGCGGAGAGTACATGCAGGAGGCGGTCCCGGTCGGTGCCGGAGGGATGGCGGCCCTGATTGGCGGCTCGCTCGAGCAGGTCCTGGCCCTCTGCCAGGAGGCCGCGCAGGGCGAGGTCCTGGCACCTGCGAACCTGAACGCTCCCGATCAGACCGTGGTGGCCGGGAGCGCGGCCGCGATCGAGCGCCTCGCCTCGCTGGCCAGGGAGCACGGCGTGCGCAAGGTGGTCCGCCTGCCGGTCAGCGCGCCCTTCCACTGCGCCCTGATGGAACCGGCGCGGCTGAGGCTGGCCAAGGACCTCGAGTCGCTGACGCTGGGTGACGCCGCCTTTCCGGTCCTCCCCAACGTCAGCGCCGAGCCCACGACCGACGCGGCCGTGCTGCGCGCGGCTCTCGCCCGTCAGGTGACCGCTCCGGTCCGCTGGGTCGAGACGATCCGCCGCCTGGCCGCTTCGGGGGCACGGGCGCTCGTGGAGATCGGCCCGGGACGGGTTCTGACCGGCCTGGCGCGCCGGATCACCCCCGATCTGACGCTGCTCAATGTCGAGGACCCGGCAAGCCTGGAGGCCACGGTCGACCGGCTCCAGGCGGAGGGAGGCGCGGCATGAGCGGTCGCGATCTGGCGGGACGCGTGAGCCTGGTCACCGGGGCCTCGCGCGGGATCGGCCGGGCGGTGGCCCTGGCCCTCGCGGAGCGCGGGTCGGACCTGATCCTGGCGTCGCGAGGACGCGACGCGCTCGAGACCGTCGCCGGCGAGTGCGCCGGACGGGGAGTGCGGGCGGAGTCGGTGGCCCTC